>CAYPAK010000140.1:0-4897 GCA_964408665.1 uncultured Flavobacteriaceae bacterium
GCATAAACAACATACCAAACCTTAGACTCTTTGTCATCTATTATTTTTTTGTATTTCAGCTTTCCATTACCATCAACCATAATTACATATAGATTAGATTTTTTTGCTGAGGTTCTTCTAAAAGCAATAACATCATTCTCTCTTTCTATAACTTTATCACTTGCATTTAAGAAAATATAATTTTTTCCATTAGCAAAAAGTGCTGAAAAGGAAGAGTTTTTAATTCTTTTCTGCGCCTTATTAATATTTCTTGCCCAAAGTATTTTCCCTTTATTATCAAACTTTAGTGTAACAATATCATCATAGTGATACGTTGCCTTTATAATTTCCCCATTCTTACCATAGATGTATTTTACATAAAACTGCTCCGCATTAATAACCGCATTTTGTTTATCATCTACAAAAACGCTTCGTATTTTTAAAAATTTTATTTTCTTTTTAGTCTCTTTTAAATCATTACAATCAGGACACATATCTGAAAATAGCTGATTAGGGAAAAGCTGCAAAGATCTATTTTGAATGGTTAAATTTTCAGACAAATCATAGCGGAAAGCGCCCATATCATATCTTAATTTTTTATCTCCAAAAAACCCTAACAAAACAAGTTTGTTGTTATTATGCACTAAGTGCATTGAGTTAATAAAATGATTTGGTTCTTTTATACTTACTTTTGTTTTAGCAGTACCTTTAAGCTTATACAAATCATAATGATAATTAGGATTTCCTTTTACTTTAGCTTTTTTCCTTCCTTTCTCAAAAACTGTTCCTAGAAGAAATATAGAGCCGTCTTTATCACTTATATCAATATTGCTATATCTAAAAAGCCTATCTTTGTCATCACTCTCAAAAGTAATTTCATCTATTTTATTCATTTGGGCATCAAACACTACAAATAAATGTTTTTCTTCTTTTGTTTTATTTTTCAAGTCAAAACTCAATGCAAAGAAATTATTTTTTTTAGATAAAGTACTTGCTCCAAAAGTATCTGAATCAGAACCTCCTACAAAAGTAGCATAACCTTCATGAGGATCTGTATCAAATAATACAAAGTTTAATTTTTTATATTTGTCTCGTGCTAATGTATATAAAAGTTTTGTTTTAAATTTAAGTGCGCCGATAGTTCCTGACATACCAAAAAATTGAATTCCAACTTTTCGAGATAATTGTTGTTTCACAAAATAAATCACACCATCTTTTACATACATATTATTTATTCTTTGGTTGAATTTATTAGCCATTTCTATCTTTTTAATCAGCTTTAAATCACTATCATAATGTTCTACAATATAGCTTTTTATATAAAGTCCAAGTGTGTTTGGAACAGCTTTAAGCACAACTACTCCTCCATTTTCATCACTAACCGTATTAACTAAAAAAGTGCCTCTTCGTGCTTCTGTTACTAAATTACTTTTAATAAGATTAAGGTCAATTTTTTCTTGAGCATAATTACTAAATGATAAGGCTATTAAACCTAAAAATAGTGCTATTTTTTTTGTCATGTTTTCTTGAGTTTTTTATGAAATGTAAATATAATAATTCCTACATAATAATTCCTTTATTTTTTACTAAATTTGACAAAAATAAAACTATGAAAAAACTAATAGTACTGCTAAGCATTCCTTTATTAATACAATGCACTAACAAACAGTCTGTTAAAGAAGATGACTCTCTAGAAATAGCACCTTCTAAAACAATACAAGCTACAGAAAATAAACACGACACCTTGCATAAACTCATCAGCAGAGCTATTGTACTACCTAAGAAAATGGATTTCTGTGGCGAGCAAGTTCCTTTAAACAAACAAGACATCAAAGAACGCTTGGATAAAGAAATGCATAAAAATGCCTACTTTCAATCTAATATGTTACTTATTTTTAAGCGAGCAAATCGTTATTTTCCTATAATAGAGCCTATTTTAAAAAAAGAAGGTATCCCTGATGATTATAAATATCTTGCTGTCATAGAAAGCACTTTAGAGAACGTAACATCTCCTGCTGGAGCTAAAGGCATTTGGCAATTTATGAAAGGAACTGCCAAAGAATACGGGCTTGAAGTCAATAAAAACGTAGATGAACGCTACAATATAGAAAAAGCTAGTATAATAGCTGCTAGATACCTTAAAGAATCAAAAGAGAAACTCGGTTCTTGGACGCTTGCTGCTGCTGCTTACAACGCAGGAAACAAACGCATTAAAGACAATATAGATAAACAATTAGTAAACAATTATTATGATTTACTGCTTAACCAAGAAACTTCGCGTTATGTGTTTCGTATTCTCGCTATAAAGGAGCTTATAACACATCCTAAGAAATATGGATTTGAGTTTACCAAAGATGATCTTTACCCTATCTTAAAATACAAAAAAATAAAAATAACTAAAAGCATTGATAACCTTGCTAAATTTGCCAAAAAACACGGTGTTAACTATAAAATTTTAAAGCTATACAATCCTTGGTTACTGCAAAACAAACTTAAAAACAATTCAGGAAAGACCTATTATATTAAAATTCCTAATTAAATAGTTTTCTTGCGTAAATTATTATAATCTAAATAATAGATAACCTTTAGTGACAAACTGTTTCGTACTGGCTTATCAAATAGGTTTTTTAAGTTCTTAGAAAAATCTAAATCTGCTTGACTATCAACATTAAAAATACTGTTGGTATAGAATAGTACTAACTGGCTTCCTGGAGCAAATTCCCAAGAATAGTTTAAGTCAAGATTCCAAGCATTATAATTAATATCATTAACAGTATAAGCAACTGATCTACTAAGTAGCGTTCCATCATCTTGCAGGTTATAGAAGGAATCACTATACGTAACTTTAGACCAAAAATGTCTGAAAGAAAGCGATAATGCTGATTTTACACTAAAGCTATATTTAGCTGAAATCGTATTGGTAATTGATTGATTATCTCGTTTTCCAAAAATAATATCAGTACCGTTATTATCAACATAGCCTCTTTGATTTTTACCTTTTCCGTATCTAAAACGGTATGTTAATGAGGTCTTATTGTTCAAACGGACAATAGGTGCAAAATTAAAGCTAGAATAGTTAGCAAATTCATTAAATTTATTACTTCTGTAAAATCCTGCATCTAAGGCTAACTTTTTTCTATAATCTGTAGAAATCCAAAAATTAGCACCTAAACTAGGATTTCCTTTATAATATCTACCTTCTACTCTTGGCTCATAATAATCATATTGATTACCTATATCAGTGTGAATATTACCTCCAAAAGTAAAGCGTTCTTTGGTTGTTGCCATAAAATTACCTCCTACACTTGTTCCTGCATATAAATTTGACTTTGCTATAAAACTCGCTTGTGTTTCATCTGTTTTTAAAATATAATCTACATCTCCCCAAAGGAAAAAGTAATAGTTTAAAAAATATCCTTTTGGCCTAAAAATTCTATAGGAATACGATGCGCTATAATTCATAGTATTACTTTTACGCTGAAAACCTAAGTCATTTTTATCGTAATCTTTTCCTTGAAAGCTCATTCCAACTCCAAATTGATGGTTTCCACTTACTTTTCCGATTTTAAATCGTCCTTCAAAATCACTTTTTGTAGTTCCTGTTTCAAAAACATTGCTCATAGCAAAACCTCCACTCATGCCATATTTACTGTCTTTAGTTTTTATATTATATAAAAGACCTGTAACATTAGCATCACGAAAATGTCCATTACGAGTTACATTAGTATTTACCAAAGTAACCGAAGAATTTTTGTTAAACTGTTGGTCTAAAACAAAAACATTGTAATTGGCTAATGGTTCGGTAGTTTCAGTTCTTGTATCTCCTGTAATAGTATTTTTTATTGTAGCTACTGTTTTTTGTGTTATAGCATTAAACACACCAATACCCAAGCCTTTTTTGGTCCTCCCTGATATTTTAATAGCATTCAGCAAGTTTACTTTATCTGGGTTTTCTGTTATTTCTTCATCTGCACTTAAATTATCATATACATCATATTTAGCTATCGGCGTGCTTCCAACACGTCTTGAATAAAAGAAATCTCCTTTAGAAAACAAATCTACTCCTTCGGTAAAAAAAGCTCTATTCTCCGAAAAACGCTGCTCAAAAGGACCTAAATTAAGGGTCACATTATCAAATTTTGTTTGTCCAAAATCAGGTATAAGTGTAGCATCAAGCGTAAAACTATCATTGATCCCGTATTTTAAATCCATCCCTACACTCCATGAGTTTGTTGTAGTTCCATCAAAATTTGATGTCGTGGCAGACGCATACGGATTAAAACTCAAACGCACCGGTGGCTTTATGTTACTAATTCCTTTTATAATACCATCATACAATAACAATTCATTTTTAGTATTATCTATAAAATTCCACGAGTACTGATCTTTTGTTTTAGCAAAATGACGGTGAATATTAAGTCCCCAAGTTTGTTCTTTATCGCTAGAAAAACGAAGGTTTGAATACGGTATTTTCATTTCTACAAACCAACCATTATCCTTCACTTTTACTTTACTTTCCCAAACACCATTCCAACTACTATCTTCCCCTGAGCTTGAAACTATCATATCGGCTTGGTTTCCTGTAGGCATTACAACAAATTCTACTGCATTAATAGCATCATTCATTGGCGAAAAAGAGACTAAAAAGAAATCTACTTGACCAAAATTGTCTCGGGTTGTAAACTCCATTGGCACTTCACTCATTTTATCATCATAGAGATATGCGGCTACATAAATAGCTTTATCATCGTAAGCAAATTTCACTTCCGTTTTTAAGTTTTCTGGAATTGGTGTTCCGTTATTTGGTCTCAGCATTACAAAATCTGTAGCTATTTGAGCATTTTTCCAAACCGCATCGTCAAGCTCGCCATCTATTACTGGTGCTGTATCTGTACGTTGTATTTGAACTGTTTTTTTA
>CAYPAK010000141.1:0-4893 GCA_964408665.1 uncultured Flavobacteriaceae bacterium
GCTTTTGAATCGGTATAAAGCTGTCTATATACATATTTTTGCTGATTGGCATTATACGTAGCAGGATTGGTGTAATCTTCTAATGGTGATGTGCGTAATTTATTAAAAATATATTCCCCAAAAGGCTCTACAGAAGTGAAGATAATACGTCCATTCTGCTTATCTACGGTTATACCTTGTAGAAAATCAAAGAAACCATCTCCGCCTTGTTGTGGGTCATTATTAAAATTTAATCGATCTAAATTAAAGACTTTTAACAACACTTTTTCTACTACATCGGCAGGAAGCGGTGCGGTTGTTTCGGTTAAATAATTAATAGGAACACCAGATTCATTATATAATACATTGAGTTTAAAATCTTCTTCTTCTAGTTGATAACCTACAGAATAAATATTTTTCATCATCAAATCCCAAAGTGGTTCATTAACATTAGAAATATTACTTCTAAGCAATTTTACTACTAAGTTTTTTGGAGAATCTATTCCGTCAGAAGCAAATTCACCTACTTGAAACACTTGAGAACCTACTGTAAACTGAAAGGCAACAGCAAGCACTTCATCATTATTTAGTCGGCTATTTAGTGTTATATAACCCAATTCTGGTTGTACTGTATATTCCGAAGGGTTTAGTTTCTTAGCATTTTCTAACATTACATAATCCAAACCTTGATTTACTGTTGTGCCAGAGAAAGCTGTAGAAACCGTAGCAATATCACGTATCCCTGTAGTAAGCAGCGAACCTGCCCCTATGGTTTCGGGGTTAAACTGGTTTACACTATTGTCAGGATACGTATTTGGGCTCAGCAAAAAACCTGCTGGTGGCGTGTCTAAACCTAGTTTGTTAGGGTCAGATTCTCCAAGATCTTGAAGCGCTACAATGTTTCGTATATTTTCGGTTTGGGTTGTTCTATTGGTTTTCCAAACCTCTATTTTGGTAATTTTTATTTTACTACGGATAAATGGATATTCGGCTAATGCTTTATCATAATTATCTCTAAAATACTGTGCTAAGAAAAAGTGTCTGTCTTGCTCATAATCTACAGAATAGCGTTCAAAATTTTCTAGTTTACCATCACCTTGCGCAGTAATTGTTTTTGTTTCCGATTTTTGTTTGGATAAAACGGCTGTTACAGTTGTTTTACCAAATTGCAACTGTGTTTTAAAACCAAATAGACTTTGAGCTCCTGTGATCAAAGAACTGTTAAGTGGCATACTTACATTTCCCACTTCTATTTTACGAAGAATACCATCATCATCTAGACCTGCATTGGGGTCAAATTCTAGTTTTATTAATTGTTGAAATTCAAAAGAAGCATTGGTGTCAAAGTTTGCATTCACCTTTAAGCGTGTCCCTACTTTACCAAGCATACTCATACTTATTTTTTGGTCAAAAAGCGGATTTATACTTGACCTTCTGTCTGGTGCAACTTGCGGATTATCTCTTTTTTGGTAATTTACACCCAAATCTAATGATAATGAGCCTTTAGGGATTACCTCTACGGTATTTCCTCCAAAGATAGATTTAAAAAAATCGTTATTTACGTATAATGCTGGTAATAAATTTTTCTGTTTCGCCTTAGCCGATGATTTAACCGAAGCCATAGCATCGAGCTTATCTTTAAAATGCGTCCCCATAGCTTCCTGCAATACCAATTTTTGATACTGTGCTACGCTAAGTGTTTTAGGATAAATGATATTAAAACCACCTGCTTTTTCGGTATAAATATACTTGTTTGATTTAGAATCATACGTATATTTAGTAATAATACTATTAGGATTTTTTAACTGAAATTGCCCTATATAAAAAGGTTTTTCAGCAGTTTTGGTTGAATCTTGTGCAAAAGAAAAACTCGAATAGAGTACTGCTATAAAAAATAACAGCTTCTTTATGCTTGATTGGTATGTTTGGGTTGTTTTCAAAAAATTATATATTTTTTAGTGCTTGTTTGATTATTTGCTCTACGGTTAAATCTGGACTTTGTTTTACAATTTTATCAACCACTTTTTCTGATTGTTTTTTATTAAAACCTAAGACCTCTAAAGCTGATAACGCTTCATCTTTGTTTGTATTGTTTTGAACAGCAGAAACTTCGTCTAAATTGAATGTTTTTAGTATCTTGTCTTTTAAATCTATAATAAGACGTTGAGCCGTTTTTGCGCCTATTCCTTTTACCGATTGTATTGTGGGCACATCGCCAGAAGCTATTGCTTGTTGTACTTGCTCTGGGCTCATAGAAGAAAGCATTGTTCGTGCAATACTTGCACCAATACCTGAAACAGAAATCAGTAAACGAAAAACTTCACGTTCGGTAATATCTTTAAACCCAAATAAGGTTTGTGAATCTTCTTTTACAATCAAATGGGTGTAGAATTTTTGAAATTCTGTATCGGTAACTTTAGCAAATGTATTTAAAGAAATATGTAGTATATAACCTACTCCACCGCAGTCTATTACTACATAAGTAGGTGTTTTTTCTATTAGTTTTCCTTGAATATGTGTTATCATTTATCGCTAGTTTAGCTTCAAAAGTAATGAATTTCTATAAGTCTAAAAAATATTTAACGTTTTGACTTGTTTTGCGCATCTACCACAGCTATGGTTGCCATATTTACCATTTCATCTACACTTGCTCCTAATTGTAGGATATGTACTGGTTTTTTCATCCCTAAAAGTATAGGTCCTATAGAAATAGAACCGTTTAATTCTTTCATTAATTTATAGGTAATATTGGCAGCTGCAAGATTAGGAAAAATCATTACATTCACTTTTTTATTAACTAATTTAGAAAAAGGATATTTCTCTTTTAGCATATCATTATTTAAAGCGAAATCTGCTTGTATTTCACCATCTACAACTACATCTGGATAATACTGATGTATATATTTTACAGCTTCTTGTATTTTTTGTGAGTCTGCTGTATTTGAAGAACCAAAATTAGAATACGAAACCATAGCAATATTTGGTTTGATACCAAATTTCTTAGCTAACAGTGCAGTAAGCTGTGATATTTTGGCTAATTGTTTAGCCGTTGGGTTAATATTAATAGTTGTATCTGCCAAAAACAACGGCCCACGTTTGGTAAGCATCAAGTTGGTAGCAGCAATACGTGTTACACCTTTGTCCATACCTATTAAATCTAACATTGGCTTAACAATAGAAGCATAACTACGAGAATATCCTGTAATTAAAGCATCTGCATCGCCATTATTTACCATCATAGCAGCAAAATAATTACGTTCTCGCATCCATTTTTGTGCTTCTAATAAGGTCATTCCTTTGCGTTGTTTCTTTTTCCAATATGTTTCGGCAAATTTATAACGTCTTTTCTTTTCTTTAGGTGATTTTGGGTCTATGATTTCTACAGCTGCAGCAAAACCTATTTCTTCTTTTAATTCTAATATAATTTCTTTATTACCTAATAAAATAGGCGTTCCAATACCTTCATCATGAATTATTTGTGCTGCTTTAAGCACATCTAAATGGTCAGCTTCTGCAAAAACAATGCGTTTAGGGTTTTGTTTGGCTCTATTGTGTAATAAGCGTATCAATTTATTACCTGTGCCCAAGCGTTCCATCAACTCTTCTTTGTATTTTTCCATATCCTTAATAGGATTTAGTGCAATACCCGAATCCATAGCTGCTTGTGCTACTGCTGGCGGAATAGTATAAATAAGCCTTGGATCAAAAGGTTTTGGAATAATATAATCGGTACCAAAAGTAAGGCTTACCTCATCATAAACAATATTTACTTGCTCAGGAACAGCTTCTTTAGCTAGATTGGCAATAGCATGTACTGCCGCTAGTTTCATTGCTTCATTAATTCCTGTAGCACGTACGTCTAAAGCACCTCTAAATATATACGGAAATCCAAGTACATTATTCACTTGGTTAGGATGGTCAGAACGACCTGTTGCCATAATGATATCATCACGTGTTTTTATGGCTAAATTGTAATCTATCTCTGGTGACGGATTGGCCAGTGCAAATATTATAGGACGTTTTGCCATGAGTTTTAAATACGAAGCAGGTAGCACATCGGCTTTTGATAACCCTACAAACACATCGGCTTTTTTGATAGCGTCTTCGAGGGTTTTTATTTTGCGGTTGGTAGCAAATTCTGCTTTTTGAGGTGTAAGATTTTCTCTATCTTTTGTAATAACTCCTTTGCTATCTACCATTACCAAATTTTTAGGATTTACACCTAATTTGATATAAAGTCTAGAGCAAGAAACAGCTGCTGCTCCTGCACCATTTACTACTATTTTTACTTTATTTAATTTCTTTTTGGCTAATTCTACTGCATTTTTTAGCGCTGCCGCAGAGATAATAGCTGTTCCGTGCTGGTCATCGTGCATTAATGGAATATCCAACTCTTCTTTAAGCCTACGCTCTATTTCAAAAGCCTCTGGAGCTTTGATATCTTCTAGATTAATACCACCAAATGTTGGCGCTATCATCTTGACAGTTTCTACAAATTTATCAACATCTTTAGTGTCTATTTCGATATCAAAAACATCTATATCAGCAAATATCTTAAAGAGTAACCCTTTTCCTTCCATTACTGGTTTTGAGGCTAATGCGCCTATATCGCCAAGTCCTAAAACGGCTGTTCCGTTAGAGATAACCGCTACTAAGTTTCCTTTGGAAGTATATTTGTAAACATCGTCTTCGTTTTTTGCTATCTGTAAGCACGGTTCTGCCACTCCTGGAGAATAGGCTAAAGATAAATCACGCTGTGATGCATATTTTTTGGTAGGAATTACCTCTATTTTCCCTGGTTTTGGCTTGGAATGATATATTAAAGCTTCTCTTCTTAATCGACTATCGCTCATGGTTTTTTTATTTAAGATACAAAGATACAAATAATGCTATGATGTCATCGTAATTTTAGTT
>CAYPAK010000142.1:0-4881 GCA_964408665.1 uncultured Flavobacteriaceae bacterium
AATAGTAATTGTTCTTTTTCTTTTAATTGATTTTTAGTGCTCGCATTGGCATTTTTATACAAATTAGCATACAACTTAGGCGTTTGCACAAAAATGGTGATCGTAGCCTTGCTCGCAAGTTCATCTTTAAAATTCATAAACTTTTCATCGTGAGAAAGTATGTGTCCCTTGGTATAATCTGTTATAAAAGCCTGTAATGCTTTTTCGGAATTAGAAAACACTACAAAATCTGCTATATAAGTAAAATAGGGCTTTTGTATTTTTTGGAATAATTTACCAAAAAGCAGCTCAAAAAACCCTTTGCTGTACAGATAATTGATTTCGTAATTATGAAAGCTGTATTTTTTGAATTTAAATGGTGATTTCTTACGAATTTGCTCACTTATAAAGGTTAATCGCTCTTTAGCTTTATCAATATCATTAGTATGTATTACGGCTAAAGCATCAGTAGTTTTATTTGCTTCAGTCTGCACATTTACCAATGCTATTTCTGTACCAATCCAATCAAAAACATCACGATTTACATCTATATTAAAAAAGTTTTCTGCTTTGCGTATTCCTGCACGGTATGAATTTACCGTATTTTTATTATCCGAAGCATATTGCCCAAGCATACTCTCGTAGAAAATTTTATAGTTTTTGAAAGTAACAGCAACATAAAGCGCCATTTTATCAGATATAATATGGTGCGCTTGCAGTTTTCCCGGTTTTACATCTAACAATGCATTGAGGTAAGAAGCGCCAACCTTCGTCTTAGTAAAGCCTTGCATATTGATAAGCTCATCATCTTGACTAAGGTCAAATGCAGCGTAATCCAACTGCTTAGCTAAGGATTTTGCAGCCTCAACATCATCCATATAAACACGCAGGTAATTAGGCAAACGATTGTAGTTAAAATAAAAATTGACTAGTTCATTTTTACTAATTTCTGAAGATACTTTAGTAAATTCAGCATTATTTAGCCAATTTTGTTCTTGTTTTTGCACTTTAGCAACTAACTTAGCGTTCAGTGATACCACAAGTAAATTTTCTTGTGTTTTAACATAAATAGTACTTGCTTTCTTATCTTTTGGTTTTAATACAAAAGTATGATTTGCTAGTTTAGAAAAACTATAATCAGACACTTGTTTTAATAGTTTCTCCATTAAAAAATTAAAATTAGCCGCTTTTTCTAAATCTATAATATATAAGAACTCATAGTCTTTTAAAGCGGTAAGATGTGCCGACATAGTGATCGGTCTATCTTTTAATAATGTTTTTGCCGTTTTATTATTTAATAGTAATTCATTAAGCATTTGATCGGTGTCTTTTAAAAAATCAAATGCTTTATCTTGAACAAGATGCTTCCAAACACTACTCCTAGAAACCTGTTGCCAAGCATCAGTAAGATTATCGGTCTCAAGAATATAAACCGCATCATTAGGCACATATTCTAATGGTGTTAGCTGGCTTGGTTTTTTGATAAAAAGCATATACGAAACAACTACCAAAAACAGTATTGACACTACTGCTACTAATTTAAAAATCTTTTTCATTATAATGCGATTAGTTTTCGACTTCAAAAGTACGTAATAAAAGTGGAAAATGTAAAATGAAAAATGAAAAATGAAAAATGTAAAATGTAAAATGTAAAATGAAAAGTGAAAAATGAAAAGTGAAAAGTGACGACTGATGACTGATGACTGATGACTGATGACTGATGACTGAAAAGTAGAAAGTGGTAAACGTTAGTCTAAACTTAAGAAGACTCCACGATTAAAAATTATTTTATCTAGCTGATTTTTATTATTAAAAACTATAAAATATTAACTTATATTTGCCCTATGAGAAAAGAAACACAAGAATTACTTAAACCAGAAGATGCTATTCAGCTATTAAAAGATGGCAACAGGCGTTTTCTAGATGATAATCTTATTAAGCGCAACCATAACCATAAAATGCTAGAAACGAGCAAGCAAGGGCAGTATCCTTTTGCGGTAATACTAAGTTGCATTGATTCTCGCGTACCCATAAATCTTGCTTTTGACCAAAGTATTGGTGATTTATTTAACATAAAAATAGCAGGAAACATCATTAACACTGACATTTTAGGATCTATGGAATATAGCTGTGATGTTGTAGGCTCTAAACTCATTGTAGTACTCAGCCATACACAATGTGGCGCTATAACTGCTGCCTGCAAAGGTAAAGGCGCTAACGACCCAAACTTAAGCACACTTTTGAATAAAATAACGCCTTCAATAGTACGTGTAAAATCAGCAAAAAAAGCTTTAGAAGATACTGATTTTATAGAGGAAGTAGCGATTGAAAATGTCAAGGAGTCTATAGCTATAATACGAAAGAATAGCAGTATTCTTAAAGAAATGGAAGATAGTGGAGCATTAAAAATTGTAGGCGCATCCTATGATATTTCTAATGGAATGGTTACTTTTCATTAATTTAAAATATTAACACACTTTTGTCTATAAAAATTTATTATTAGCAAGCGAAATAGTATCTTTGCAACAATTATTTAAAAAATAAATTATGAAAGTAGGCATTGTAGGATTACCTAATGTAGGGAAATCAACTTTATTTAACTGTTTGTCTAATGCAAAAGCACAATCGGCAAATTTTCCATTTTGTACTATTGAACCCAATATAGGCGTGGTAAACGTACCAGACCCAAGACTTGAAAAGCTAGAAGAATTGGTTAATCCTGAACGCGTACTCCCTGCTACGGTAGAGATAGTAGATATTGCAGGACTAGTAAAAGGCGCTAGTAAAGGCGAAGGTTTAGGGAATAAATTTTTGGCAAATATCCGTGAAACTGATGCTATAATACACGTTTTACGTTGTTTTGATGATGATAATATTGTGCATGTAGATGGCTCTATAGACCCTATACGTGACAAAGAAACAATAGATTTCGAACTACAACTCAAAGACTTAGAGACTTTAGATAAAAAACTTGACCGTGTAAAAAAATCAGCACGAACAGGCGATAAAGCAGCACAAAAAGAATTGGAAACACTAGATAGCCTTAAAAAGCATTTAGAAAGTGGTAAATCAGTGCGCTCTTTTGAATTAGATGAAAAAAGTTTTGAAGAATACCTAAAACCATTACAACTGCTTACTGCCAAACCTGTACTTTATGTATGTAATGTAGCTGAAGACGCTGCAGTTAATGGTAATGACTATGTAAAACAAGTAAAAGAATTGGTAAAAGATGAAGATGCAGAAGTACTCATACTTGCTGTAGGAATAGAGTCTGATATTAACGAACTAGATAGTTATGAAGAACGCCAAATGTTCTTGGAAGATTTAGGGCTTACCGAGCCCGGTGTAGCAAAACTTATCCGTTCTGCTTATAAATTGCTTAACCTACAAACCTATTTTACTGCAGGCGTAAAAGAAGTGCGCGCTTGGACTATAAACGTTGGCGATACCGCTCCACAAGCTGCTGGAGTAATTCATACTGATTTTGAAAAAGGCTTTATCCGCGCAGAAGTAATAGCTTACGAAGACTATGTGACTTATGGTAGCGATGCTAAAGTAAAAGAAGCAGGAAAAATGCGTGTAGAAGGAAAAGAATACGTTGTGCAAGACGGCGATATGATGAATTTCCGTTTTAACGTTTAATAAAATTAAGACTAAATAATTACAATTATGCAACATATATTAGACCGTTTTTTGACTTACGTGAAGATAGATACCAAATCTGACCCAAACTCAAACACAACACCAAGTACCGAAAAACAATGGGATTTAGCCAATTATTTGGTTGAAGAGCTTAAAGCAATCGGTATGAGTGAGGTAACCATAGACGAAAATGCTTATATAATGGCTACTTTGCCAAGTAATACAGACAAAGACGTGCCAACTATAGGATTTATTTCTCATTTTGATACAAGTCCTGATTTTACAGGAACTAATGTAAAGCCTCAAATACATCCAAACTATAATGGAAAAGATATTCTATTAAACGAAGCAGAAAACATTGTGCTTTCGCCAGATTATTTTGAAGATTTACTATTATACAAAGGGCAAACGCTTATCACTACCGATGGTACTACATTACTTGGTGCCGATGACAAAGCAGGAATTTGCGAAATCATAAGTGGTATGGAATACTTAATTAATCATCCTGAAATAAAACACGGAAAAATACGTGTAGGTTTTACACCTGATGAAGAAATAGGTATGGGAGCGCATAAATTTGATGTAGCTAAATTTGGTGCTAAATGGGCTTATACTATGGACGGTTCTGAAGTTGGCGAGCTAGAATATGAAAATTTTAATGCAGCAGGAGCTGTTGTAACTATAAAAGGGCGCATTGTACACCCTGGTTATGCCAAAGGAAAAATGGTTAATGCTATGACTATTGCTGCTGATTTTATTAAGGCACTACCTAGCAAAGAAGTGCCTGAGCACACTACAGGATATGAAGGTTTCTTCCACTTGCACAACATGTCTGGAGCGGTAGAAGAGGCTAAACTAGAATATATTATTCGCGACCACGATTTAGCTAAATTTGAAGCACGAAAAGTACTTTTTGCAGAAACTGCTAAGCAAATTAACAATGCTTTAGGTAAAGAGGCCATTTCTGTTGAAATAAAAGACCAATATTTTAACATGAAAGAAAAGGTAGAGCCTGTAATGCACATTGTAGATATTGCTGAACAAGCAATGAAAGATTTAGGCATTACACCAAAAATAAAAGCCATACGTGGTGGTACTGACGGTTCGCAACTTTCGTATATGGGCTTACCTTGTCCTAATATTTTTGCAGGAGGACACAACTTTCACGGACGCTATGAATTTGTAGCGCTAGAAGCGATACAAAAAGCTACAGATGTGGTAGTAAAAATAGCTGAGCTTACTGCTAAAGGAGATTATTAA
>CAYPAK010000143.1:0-4820 GCA_964408665.1 uncultured Flavobacteriaceae bacterium
AGCTGCACTTTATCTATTTTACTATTAGATGCCTCGAGAATGGTAATAGTCGCATCATCTGTTGCTATTACTTCGGTTTCTTTTGGTATCTCTTCGGTATGACTTACTATATAACCACCTAAGGTTTCGTAAGAATCATCTTCTTTTAGATTAAGCTCATATTTTTCATTGAGGTAGTCTATTTCTAATCGTGCCGAAAAAACAAAGGTATCTTCGGTTAATTGTTCTTCGTAATGCTCTTGTACATCGTGTTCATCTTCTATTTCACCAAAGAGTTCTTCTATAATATCTTCTATGGTTATTAGACCCGAAGTTCCACCATATTCGTCTAAAACAATGGCTATACTT
Source organism: uncultured Flavobacteriaceae bacterium (assembly GCA_964408665.1). Lineage (GTDB taxonomy): Bacteria > Bacteroidota > Bacteroidia > Flavobacteriales > Flavobacteriaceae > JALSVQ01. The sequence continues at coordinate 349 of CAYPAK010000143.1, forward strand.
CGGCGTTTTTTGGTTAAAAGATTTAGAATATCATTAATCATCATGCTCTCTGGTACAAATTCTACAGGCATTAAAATAGAACGAATAGTTTTTGGTTTTTTAAACAAATCAAAAGAATGCACATAACCTACTATTTCATCTATACTTCCTTTATAAGTTACTATTTTCGTACGTCCTGTTTCTATAAATAATTCGCGAATATTTTTTATGGATTCATGTATTTCTACAGCAATAATCTCTGTACGAGGAACCATAATTTCACGAGCTCTTACATCACTAAATTCTAAAGCGTTTTGAAAAATCTGAATCTCGGCATCTATTTCTTCATTGGTATCAGCAGATTCCATTTGTTCTAAAATATAGTTACCCAATTCCACTTTGCTAAAAGCAAATTGTTCTTTGTCTCCATCGGTTTTAAAAAAGGTTTTAAGCATAAAGTCCGAAACCCATATTACAAAACTAGAAATTGGTGCAAAAAGCAGGTAAAACAAGTACGCTGGCAAGGCGAATATGCGCAATAATTTATTGGCATACACTTGAAAAAATGTTTTGGGAAGAAATTCTGCCGTTACTAGTATAATCAAAGTGGTTATAATAGTTTGGATTAATAGATTTTCTATTCTATAATAATTCATTAACAGCTCTCCCGAAAAATAACCATAAACTACTAATGCAATATTATTACCAACTAACATTGTAGCAATATAACGTGCACTTTTATTGGTTAGTTTTTGTAATATTTTTGCCTGAAAACCCTGTTGATTTTTATCTAACTCTACTTGTAATTTATTAGCCGAAAAATAGGCTATTTCCATTCCCGAAAAAAAAGCAGAAAGGATAAGTGATATAGCTATAATTATTAAATTTGCAATCATTTTTAACTATAATTCTTTACGATTTTCTAGTTTTTTAATAAATGATCGCCTAAAGAAAAACATAGCTATCGCCATTATTCCAAAAAACAACATGATGTATTTTTTATTCCCTTGCTCCTGCCATATAGCATAAGCAAAATAAAAACTAAACCCAGCCATAACCAAGTATAAATACATAGAAACTTTATAAAATTTTAACATTTTTTATTTTTTTACGGTTACATTACCCAAAAAATCACCTGAGTGAAATTTGGTAAAATCATTATTAGCATCAAAACCATAAAAGCCTTTGACATCTAAAGTTGGTGAGGTAAAGGTATAACTTTTTTCTGTAAATATATGCGAATTGTTTTGGTCATAAAAAAGCACCTCAGTTTTTAGTAATGTGCCATCAGGTTTTGTAAGCTGTACATCTCCCATAAACTTTACTAAATTCGATTTTTTATAGACAATACCATAAGCTGCCGTTACCGTAGATTCTACTCCTTTAGTATCTATAAATATAAGTTTTAAGCCATTAGGAAACTCTTGATATTGAAATTTCTGATTGGTATAATCAAGCATTTTTGGTGCTTTTAGCTTTGTTACTACATCGCCTTTTACGGTATATTGCAAATCTATATCATCAGTCTCTCCTCCAGGAAAATACGATGTTTTGTAGAGTTTATTAACCCGTTCAATATTATTGCTACATGAAAAAAGCATTGCCATACTAAATAGTACGGCAATGCTCATTATATTCTTGTAACTAAACTGTTTCATTATAGGTTTGGTACTTTTACAGACTTACCTATCCAACAGCTATATGTAATTGTTTTTCCTCCCATACTATTGAATAATATTTCTTCTTTAGATGGTGCATTTGCGTGCCAGCTATTTGCTGCTTTCAATGCGCTTTTCTTGATAGAAGGATCTACACTTGCTGCTTTACGAGCCATACGTTCTGCTAACCAAAATACAGCTTTTTTCTCAAATGTTGATTTACCACAGTTATTTGCAGACTTACCATACATTCCTGCAATCAGCATATATGCACCACCAAATGATGGTTTTTGAGCAATTGCTTTGTTTGCATATTGTCTTGCACTACTAAATGATCCTTTTTTCTTGTACATTCTAGCAATTTTATAAAAATAATCTGCTTTTTTGAACGTTTCTGTTTCCATATCGGCAGCTTGCTTGTACTTTTCTATTGCTGCTGTAGTGTTTCCTTTCTTTTCTTCTAGTCTTCCTAAGTAATAGAAACCTGCTGCAGAAGGCTCTCTACTAGTAATTTCTGTTACCATTTTTGCAAACATAGGATCTGAAGTACATCCTTTTTTAGATAATCTTCCTGCTGCTCTTTTTAACCAAGAGATATCTCCGTGTTTTTTGTCATAGTTTCTTTGATATAATGGTATCAAGTTTGAACAATCTGCTAATGGTCCTAATTTAGCATCCATATTTGCAGTAATAGATTCTAATGCTGGTATGTTTTTATCTACAATTCTCCATTGCTTAGCTTCTTTCTTAGTCAATGTATTTGCTTCATGTTTTTCATAAAGACTGTTACGTATGTCTAATAATCGTTTTGCTTCAATACCTGCTTTTTCAGATATTCTATCATATTCAGCAAACACTTTTTCCATTGGCATTTTTCCTGCTTTGTTTAAAGCTACTACTGCACCAAACATAAAACCTAAAGCTTTTGGGTTTTTTACATTTGTAGGGTCTTCGGTTAATGCTTTATTAAAGGCGTCATATATTTCTTGATCTGAACCTACTTTTAAGTATTTTAGTTGCAAACCTTTATCTTGATATATTCTTCCTAAATAATTTTTACCTCTATGTGTAGGGAAATATTTTGCTCTTAAGTCAAACAATCCTATAATACGTTTTTTAATAGCTCCTTTCTCTGCTTCTGGAGCTGTTTTAAGTTTTGCTTTTAATAGCTTCACACCATATACATAAACAGACTCATGTATTTTAGGACAGTTTTTTACTAAATTTTCAAAAAATGGCTCTGCCTCAGTATATTTCTTCTGTTTAATATAACCATCAAACATAGATAAATCGTTTGCACAGCTTTCCGTTCCTCCTTGAGCAAAAACACCTATACTTAATAGGTAAAATGCTACTAATAATAATTTGTTAAGTTTCATGTCTTTCTTGTTTAATTGTTAATTATATTTTCTTTTTATAAACCATTTATTATTTAATGTAAAGCCTACATGGAAATTTACATAATTTTCTTTTACTAAACCTCCTGTAGTTGTGCCTTTTTTTCCTATATCAACACCTAAATTAAGTGATGAGAAAGGGTCTCTTGCACCGCCTACTGGTAAACCTATTCCAAAAGACGTGCCAAAGTCTACAACTTGTATTCCATTTACAATCATTCCAGTATTTTCAAAACGCATTCCTGCTCGGTAAGTTATTCGCTGCCAATATTTTCCGAAAGCATATTTATTTGGTATATAATAACCGCCTAAACTAAATTTATTAGCCTTACCATAACTGATATTAGCTACATGCAAATAGCGTGTTCCATAGTTTTCTTTATTTCCAGTATCAAAACTTGCTCCTACATACCATTTATTCACATTACCAATTGCTGCTCCAAAACTCAGTTTCTTAGCTAATTTTATTTTGGTATCTGGCGTTACTGGTCTTAATGTATCTGCAGTAGTTGCTAAAGCTCTTGCTTTATTAACAAAAATAACACTTTCATTTTCTGAAATTAAATCTCCCCCTAAGCCATAAGTCAAGCTAGTTTGTAAAGAAAGTTTATTCTTTAATTTCTTTTTATAATGCAAACCAAAATTAAAAGTTGTTCCTTTTACTTTAGACTTATCTATTTCGGTAGTAGTATATTGTACACCTTCAGTACGCTGATGGATATTAACCGCAATATTTCCAAAATTATAGCCCATTTCCATACCTAATGATAAATTATCTGTCACCTGATACCCTCCATTTACAAAAAACTTATTTACACCTCCTGAACCACCATATTTTCGTTCTACTGTGCTAGAGCTCGTATCTTCAAGCCTAAAACCTACCGAAGAATAAGGCATTAAACCAAATCCCATTGCAAATTTCCCCATAGGAAAAGCTACTGCTGCATAGCTTAAAACTCCACTCGAAGCTTTACCTGAAGCGGCTGTTGTAGTTAGTGTAGTACTATTATATGTTCCTCCAATAGTAAAAACGGTATTTTTTAAACCTGCTAATGTTGCTGGGTTAAATAAATTAATTCGTGTACTATCTGCCAAGACATTTAAACCTCCCATTGCACGATTTTCGGTAGTTCCTTTAAACTGCTCCGTACCTATTCCAAAAAATGAATATGGCGATGCAATGTTTTCTTGTGCTAGTATTTGTAATGAGGTAAACAATACTACAATACTAATTATTTTCTTTATCATAAGCTTAAATTATATGCTACTATTTTATATAAACCCTCCATTAAAAAATTAGGGCGCACAAATATGCTACTTTTTATGCTTTTAGACAAATGTTTTGCGTCTCCTCCTGTTAAAATAATGATAAAGTTAGCATAATGATTTCTAAAAGTATCAATAAAGCCATCAATTTCATAAGAAATGCCTTTTTCTA
>CAYPAK010000144.1:0-1207 GCA_964408665.1 uncultured Flavobacteriaceae bacterium
CCCCCAAAAGCGTGAGAAAATGATGTTTTTTTCTTCTTTCTTCTATGTTGTGCAAATGAGCTAGATCCAATCATTAATAAAGCTAACGCAAAAATTATTTTTTTCATAATCTGTATTTTATTTTTTTAATTTGTCAAATATAACTAACTTGCATTAAATCATCAATAATTATACCAATTATTTATAAAAAAACAATTACTATGAAAATAATCGTTATCAATGGTCCAAATATCAATCTGTTAGGTAAACGGGAACCCGAAATATATGGAAATGCTGATTATCTTTCCTTTCATAGAGCATTAGAAGATAAGTATCCTAAGGTTGAATTATTTCATTTTCAATCTAATATAGAAGGAGAATTAATTGATAAATTACAAGAAGTTGGTTTTAGTTATGATGGCATTATCCTTAACGCAGCCGCATATACACATACTTCTGTTGGTATATCCGATGCGGTAAAAGCTATAGCAACACCCGTTATAGAAGTACATATTTCGAATGTATATGCACGAGAAGAATTTAGACATCATTCCTATATTTCGCCTCATGCAGCAGGCATTATTGTTGGCTTTGGACTAAAAGGCTATGAATTAGCACTCAAATCCTTACTAAAAACTAATTAATCCCAATCTAATAAACGTTTTTGCCCTTCTAATTTTTGAATATCGGTTACATCTTGTGACATTTCTATAACGCCTTTGTAATTATTAGCATTATCACGTATCGCAAAATAGCGAATATGTATCATACGTCCTTTAAAATTTATCCAAAATTCGGCAACATCTTTGGTTCCTGCTTTAAACTCTTCTACGATACGAAGCACCATATGCACACTTTTTGGCGGATGACAAAAGCGCACTTCGCGCCCTATAATCCCCTTACTTCTAGGAAATACACGGTCTTTACCACGATTATAGAAAATAACCTTATCATTTTCATCTACATAAGTAATATCTACAGGCATAAAACGTAGTAGTAAATTGATTTGCTCTGGAGTCATATAGCCTTCATCATAATGAAAGGTGTTTTCTAATGAAAAAGACAAATCTCTTACGGTTTTATCTTCGCTAGGATGAATATAATCAGGTGTTTCTGCTGGATATGTACTAGGTTTTTCGTGCAGCATCCAACCGATTTCTTCATCACCTGTATAAAATTCTTGCCAATCTTCATCTTTTAAAAGCTCCATAGCAGTAGGGAAGAGGCG
>CAYPAK010000144.1:1307-4791 GCA_964408665.1 uncultured Flavobacteriaceae bacterium
ACTACAATTACTGTTGATACAGTAAGAATAATTTTTTCCCTTCTTTTTTCTTTTTTTGCATTTTGTCTAATTTTTAGTTTTATTATTTCCAGTTCTTCTTTAGAAACTTCTTTAAATTCCAATTTTATACCGCTGTCAAATTTTTCTTTTTGCTTACTTTCTCTAAGTTTTTTTCTATCAAACCTTTTCATAGAACGGTTTTGTTCCATTCTACGATTCATATCCATCATATGTCCAGCACCTCCAATCATAAGAAAATGTTTTATATTAATACTGCAATATAATAAAAATTAAGCAATATCTATGTTTTTTTTAAGAGAATGTTACTGTAGAAAGGATAGTTTTTCTATTAAACTAACTTTATAAACAATAGCTTTTAAATATGCTGTACCATTACTATAAGTAAGGGACTTTTAAGTATAATCAATTATTTAAAGTTTTATGATGTAATACAAAATGAAACTACTCCTATAAAATACAAAAAAAATAATTATTAAAAGCTAACATTTGTCAGTAAAATAGTAAAAAATCATGCTTAATTTTATACTGTTTTAGAACTTTAAATAATTAATTATGAAAGCATATGATAATAAACACATTAAAAATGTTGCTTTTGTAGGTGCTCACAAGAGTGGAAAGACTACACTTACAGAAACAATGCGCTATGAAGCAGGCTTAGTCAAACGTCGTGGTACTGTAGAAGATAAAAATACGGCTAGCGACTACCACGACATAGAGAAAGAACGGCAAACTTCAATATTTGCAACACCACTCCATACCGAGTGGAGAAACTACAAAATAAACATTATAGATACACCTGGTTTAGATGATTTTATTGGTGAAGTAGCAGCTACTATGCGAGTTATTGACACAGCATTAGTGCTTATTAATGCACAGTATGGAGTAGAAGTAGGTACCGAAATTATTTGGAATTATATTGATAAATATAGTAAACCAAGTCTTTTTGTAATTAATCAAATAGATCATAAGAATGCTGATTTTGATAAGAGTTATACTAGCATTGTAGAACTTGTAGGGAATAGTGTAGTGAAAATTCAATATCCTTATAGCTATGAAGGTACACAATGCATTATTGATGTGCTAAAAATGAAAATGTATCAGTTTGAAAAAACAGGAGGGAAGCCTAAAAAATTAGCTATCCCAGCAAATCAGCTAGAAATAGCTAAAAAACTTCATAATGAACTTGTAGAAAAAGCTGCCGAAAATGATGATAAGCTTATGGAATTATACTTTGATAAAGGAACATTATCGGAAGATGAAATGCGTATTGGTATAAAAAAGGGAATGCTCAATCATCAATTATTCCCTGTGTTTTGTATATCGGCGCTTAATGATATGGGTTCAGGTAGATTAATGGGATTTATAGACAATGTAGCTCCTGCAGCCAATGACTTAAAACCAGAGCAAGACAGTAATGGTATAGAAATACAGCGAATTCCTACAGCAGAAACAAGTCTTTTTATTTTCAAAACGGTTTATGAAGCTAATGTAGGAAAAATTTCGTTTTTTAAAGTAAAATCAGGTATAATAAAACAAAATGATAAGCTCATAAATAGTCGAACTGGAGAGACTGAAACAATCAATCAGTTATTCATAATGAATGGCAAGGAGCGTAATGCAGTAGATAAACTTGTGGCGGGAGATATAGGAGCTACATTAAAACTTAAAAACACAGAAACTAATGATACCTTGAGCGTAAGTGGTAAAATAGCTATAAAACCTATAAAATTTCCAGCACCACGTATCACTAAAACTATAGCTGCAAAAGATAAAAATAACGAAGAAAAATTATTTGAAGTATTAAAGCGTATTCAAAGTCAAGACCCTACAGTTGTAGTGCATTATTCTAATGAATTAAAACAATTATTGGTTTCTTGTCAAGGCGAATTGCACCTAGCAGTATTAGCTTGGCAATTAGAACATGTTTACAATGTTCCAGCTATTTTTAAACGCCCTAAAATTGTTTATAGAGAAACTATTCAACGTACCGCATCAGCTAATTATAAACATAAAAAACAATCAGGAGGTTCTGGGCAGTTTGGAGAAGTACATATTAAAATAGAACCCTATTATGAAAATATAGATGAACCTGAAGGCTTTAGTATAAGAGGTAAAGAAATTGAAAAATTACCTTGGGGAGGAACATTAGCATTTTACAACTGTATTGTAGGAGGCACAATAGACACACGCTATTTACCTGCTATAAAAAAAGGAATATTAGAGGTAATGGAAGATGGACCGCTTACAGGATCTTATGTGCAAGATATTCGTGTCTTAGTTTATGATGGCAAAATGCATAGTGTAGATTCTAATGATATTTCTTTTAAAATAGCAGGAGCTCATGCATTTAAAGAAGCTTTTCTCAATGCTAAACCAAAGCTACTAGAACCTGTAAACTACTTAGAAATACAACTACCCGAAGAAATGCTAGGAAGTGTAATGACCGAGTTGCAATCTCGCAGAGCTATTATATTGGGTATTGATACTAAAGGAAATTATCAAATATTAAAAGCCAATGTACCTAAAGCTGAACTATTTGGCTTTTCATCATCATTGCGGTCTTTAACGCAGGGAAGGGGTACTTTTAGCACTAAATTTGCTTCTTTTGAAGCTGTTCCTAATGCAATACAAAATGAATTAATTAAAAAATAAATACTATAAATCAATTAAAAATTTAAAAATTATGCAAACAAAAGTAAGTTACCTAAGCGATTTGAAATTCAATCTAGAAACATGGAAAAGAGAATTAAAATTTCATAAAAATGAAATGGAAACGTTTCAAGAAAAACTAGATGAAATAGCCAGTAGAAAATTTGGTAAAAAAGCAGCAAAACCACTAGAAACATTCCAGAATAGAATTATGATAGAAAATGCAGCTATAGCCAAACTATTACATCGTATTTCTGATAAAATGAAAAGGCTAAATACCGCAAATTTAGACGAAGAAATAGATGGTAAATTTCAATTTGAGCAAACTACCTTGCGTGATGATATGAAAACATACATAAAACTGCACTACGAGCTCAAAGAAGCAATGATGGACTTTTTCTTAAAATGGTTATAATAGTGTACACATAAGCTTAAACAAAAACAGCTTTAGGTTTTACACTAAAGCTGTTTTTTATTTAATAAATAGTTTATTATTCATCATAGGTTACATAAACAGATAATAAGCCTACTTCAAAATTAGGGTCATTTGATGGTAAAAAGTATTTATAGTCTATATAATCATAGCCGTTATCACCATAATATGTTCCCCAAGAATTAGCTCTTTTAAATGCATGTCTAGCATCGTCATAACCTACTATTAACTGTGCATGACCACATTGATCATCATACGGATCCATATCAAACGCAGAAGGCAAAGCCCTTCCTTCAGCCAATAATGCCTTCATTATATTAATTAGTGTTACATGTGGATCAGATTGATCACTTGGGATACCCAATTCATAATAGGCACTTA
>CAYPAK010000145.1:0-4700 GCA_964408665.1 uncultured Flavobacteriaceae bacterium
CGTAAAAAATGAATATCAGCATGTGTATATGATGATCCCGAAGGCGTACTCCAATTATTTAATGGTGAAAAACTGTCTCCACCATTAGTAGATTTCCAAATGTTTAGCACACCTACAAAAACGGTGTTTTCATTGGTATTAGAAACGGTAATTGCCATGTCATAACCAGACTGGCCACTTCCATTAAAAATATCAGTTGTTTGGTTAGTTTTTGTAAAATTAGTACCACTATTGGTAGATTTATAAATCCCTTCAAAAGCATTGTTATCAGCATTTAATAAATAAACAACATCTGGGTTGGCTGGAGTTACTGCTATTGCCATTCTACTTGTGCTAGTAGGTGTTCCTGTTGTAACTAAGGTAAATGTTTCTCCAGCATCGGTAGATCTGTAAAATTTATTATCTTTTACCGCATATAATGTATTATAATCATTCGGTTTTATTTTTAGGTCTTTTACATTTCCTGCTAGTTTATTAGTCCAAGTAGCTCCTGCGTCAGTAGTTTTGAATACACCATCACTTGTAGCTACCCAAAGCATGTTACTGTCATTTGGGTTGATATAAATATCGTTAGAGCGGTTATAATGTCCTGAAAAAACCAAGCCTGTACTATTCCAAGTAGTACCACCATCGGTAGATTTGAGCACACCAACACTATAGGTATCCATTGCATCATCATCTCCTGTTGCTATATAAATAGTATTTGAATCATTATAATCTATAGCTATTCCTGAAACGCCTAATTGTGGCAATTGGTCACTGAGTGGTGTCCAACTAGCACCTGCATCGGTAGATTTCCATATTCCTCCTGCTGGCGACCCTACATAATAGGTGTTTGCATTATTAGGATCTATAATAGCAAAATTTACACGTCCTTGCCCTGGTGACCAAGAACTGGAATTATCGTGAGCATAAGGCCCTATAGATGTCCAGTTACTAACTACATTGATGCTTCTAGCAGTAGTGTTTTGTTTCATGGCTTGTTTTTCTTCCCAAGCTTGTTGTATTTGTGCACGTGTTTTTAGACGTCCATCAGTATTAAGCTGCATAGACCAAAATTGCTCCCATCGTTTAAAGGGTTTATAACCGCTTCCTTTTTTGTCTTTATTGTGATTTTCCCAATACGCATTAGCATTTCTGCTAATTTCTGCTAGTGTTGGTACTCCTGAGTTTCTACTATTGGTATTTTGCATCCAAGGCGTATCGGCTCCTATTTGTGCTTGAAGGCTTACCGAAATTAGTGTAATAAGGATAAGTACTCGTTTTTTCATTTTAATTATTTTTTAATTGTAAGAGCAACTTTTTTGTGATACTATCGTTGATTTTTTTTACTTGATTTACAGTAGTATTAGGTATAGTTAACGATAAAACATAATGTTTTATTTTCCAAGTGTCTGTTTCTTTTACCAAAACTCCCGAACCACGGCATATACCCATCCAAGTGCTTAGGCGTTCGTCAAACCAAACGGTTTTAGCGTTGTGGTATATATTTCTGTCTAAAACATTGAAATTCCAAGCTTTACCTTTATCAAAAAAAGGTTTAGCAAATTGCATAAACGCTGTTTTAGTCCAATTTTCTGTAGTAGCTGTCCCTATAAAATGAGCGTCTTCTGCCATTAAACTAAAATAGGTGTCAAAATCTGCATCGCTAGCTGCTTTATGCCAAGAATTAAGGGTGTTATTAATAGCTTGTTCATTAAATGGTTTGTCTATTTTTATGGTGCAAGATTGCAATAGCAATACTATTATTAGACTGTATTTTATCATTGTTCGGCGTATTTATTCATTTCTTCTAAATCTTTGGCAAAATCAGGGTGATGTTCTAATTCGTATTTTATAGTTGCTATTAATTGTTTAAAGGCATTTTCAATTTTTTTACTAGCTGCTAAAGCCTGTTTTTTATCATTTTGAGCTAATGTTTTTCTCGCCAATTCTTCACTTAAAACCTCTAGTAAAGCTATTCTACTTTTTACCGAAGGAACAGCTAATTTTTTTGGAATTTTAGCTTTTTTTAATTTTAATACAGCTTGATAGTTTTCTTCTGCAAAAGCATCAATAGTAATAAGGTCTTGACTTTGTACTTGCTTGGTCAAATCAGCTACTTGTATGAGTTCTTTCCAAGAAGCTATTAGTTGCGCATTCTTACCTTTTAGTTTTATAAATGACGCTATAATAGCACTTGCTTCTTGATTTGTAAAATGAATACTATCCTTTTTGGTAGTTTTTCCAGTATTTTTTTTGGTAGTTTTTTCAGTATTTCTTTTTTGTGGCTTTTTATTAAAAAAAGAACAACCATTAAGTGTCAAGAAAATAAGTATGTATAGTAATTTTTTCAATTTTTTTCAATTATATTATAAATATATAAAGCAAATTTACATCATTTATTATTATGAAAGCACTTTATTATTATTATCTTTGTTTACTCATTAAATAATAATTTTTTCCTAGAATGGACAAAAACATACTTATACTTGGTGCTAGCGGTCAGATAGGAACCGAATTAGCTTTATATTTAAAGCAATTATACCCTAATGCAAACATTGTAGCATCAGATATAAAAGCAGGTATTCCAGAATTAATGGATAGCACTACGTTTGAATTTCTTGATGCTACCGATATAGCGAAAACAAAGGCTATCATTGCAAAACATCAGATAAATGAAGTGTATATTATGGCGGCTATGCTTTCGGCAGTGGCAGAAAAAGTACCGATGAAGGCTTGGGATTTGAATATGACTATTCTGCTAAATATGCTTACTATTGCAAAGGAACTAAAAGGCATCAAACTCTTTTGGCCAAGTTCTATTGCTGTTTTTGGAAAAACAACACCAAAAAAAGCCAAGCAATACACCGTAACCGAACCAAATACGGTTTATGGTATAAGCAAATTAAGCGGTGAACGCTGGTGTGAATATTATAAGAATAATTATAATGTGGATATTAGAACCATCCGTTATCCAGGGATAATTAGTTGGAAAGTTGAAGCAGGCGGAGGCACTACTGATTATGCGGTAGATATATTTTATAAAGCCTTAGCAAATAATAATTATGATTGTTTTCTAGCTAAAGATACAATGCTTCCTATGATGTATATGGATGATGCTTTAAAAGCTACTACAGCTATAATGGCTCATGATTCTTTTGATAAATATACGCCTTATAATGTTGCTGCGATGAGTTTTTCTCCAGCAGAATTAGCCCAAACAATACAAAAAGAAATTCCAGATTTTAGTATTAGTTATACTCCTGATGAAAGACAGCAAATAGCCGATACTTGGCCTGAGGTGTTTGAAGATGATTTTGCTAAAAAAGATTGGAATTGGCAAGCTGATTTTGATATTGAAAAAATGACTCAAGTGATGTTGTCTCATTTAAAAAACAAACTACAAATTAATTAGTTATGGGGATAATACGTGTAGAAAAAATACAACTATTTTCTAATCATGGTTGCTTAGATGAAGAAGGAAAAATAGGATCAACCTATGAAGTTTCACTTGAAGTAGAAGCGAACCTAAAACCCTCAGCATTATCTGATAATCTAGCCGATACGGTAGATTATGTATTGTTAAACAAAATAGTAAAAGAAGAAGTTGCTATACGTTCAAAACTATTAGAAACTGTAGTAAATCGTATATTAAACCGTATTCTTAATGAAGCTCCATTAGTAGAAAAAGCTACGGTTTCATTATCAAAAATAAACCCTCCGATAGGAGGGAATGTAAATCGTGTAACTATCGAAATGAGTTTGTCACGATAAATTACTTGTTATATGGTATTGTCTTCAATACATGCTTAATAGCTGCTAATCGTGCGGGCATTTTTTTATCAGCATCAATAATAGTCCAAGGCGCATTTGTAGTGTCTGTTTTTTCAAACATTGCTTCTTTATAATTGGTGTATTCATCCCAAAGTTCAATAGCTTTAGCATCTACTTTGCTAAATTTCCATTTTTTTAAAGTACTTTTCTTAATGTCTTCAAAGCGTTTTTGCTGTTCTTCTTTGGATATAGAAAAATAAAATTTTATCAAAATAATACCATCTTCTACCATCATACGTTCAAAATCATTGACTTGATTCATAAAGGTTTGGTATTCTTTTTTTGTGCAAAATCCATTTACAGGCTCTACGATTGCTCGGTTATACCAACTTCTATCAAAGAAAACCATTTCTCCCTTCTTAGGTAATTGGTTTACATAGCGCTGAAAATACCACTGTCCTCTTTCTTCATCAGTAGGTTTTGGTAAGGCTACTACTCGAAATTCACGAGGATTAATATGTTCTGTAGTTCTACGGATAGCGCCTCCTTTTCCTGCGGCATCACGCCCTTCGTAGATTATCACTACTTTGGCTTGAGATTCTGCCACCCATTTTTGTAGTTTTATGAGTTCTAATTGCAGTTTTTTAAGCTCTTTTTCATATTTTACATAGCGTAATGCTTTAGCAATATTAAAACGTTTTTTTGAACCTAATAATGATTTTATTGCTTTTTTACTGTTTAGTAATTTTATATCTGCAGCGGTTAATTTATTTTCCATAATAGTTTTTAGTCAATTTGATTAATATTTCTGTAAAAACGCTGAATTACATTAGGATCAGGGAGCAATTTTGTTTCAGTATCTTTCTTCCCGTCATAATGAAACTGCGATAAAACATAACGGATGCTTTCTAGCCTTGCGGTAAGTTTGTCATTTGTTTTTACTA
>CAYPAK010000146.1:0-2297 GCA_964408665.1 uncultured Flavobacteriaceae bacterium
GCAGCTATTACACCAGCTAAATCAGCCAAAAGACCAACCGCTGCTGCATAACGCGTGTTTTTTATACCTACCGAACCAAAATATACAGCAAGTACATAAAAGGTGGTTTCTGTAGAGCCTTGCAATACAGAAGTCAGTTTACCTACAAAAGAATCTACCCCAAAATTATTCCAACTCTCTACCATCAAAGCACGAGCACCAGAACCAGAAAGAGGCTTCATAACAGCGGTAGGCAAAGCATCTACAAAAGTAGTGTCTAAACCTGTTGCTGCAAAGGCAAAACGCAAACCATCAGTAAAATAACCCATAGCACCACTTGCCGTAAAAACCCCAATAGCAGCTAACATAGCAACTAGATAAGGTATTATTTTTACTGCAACTTGAAAACCATCTTTAGCGCCTTGTATAAAACTATCGTAAATATTTATTTTTTTGAAAAGTCCTATAAGTATAAACAAAATAATAACTCCAAACAGCAATATGTTAGCAAAAAGTTGCGAGTATAATTCTAGCTTATCAGCTGGTAGTGATTTTAAATATGTAATTAATACAAAAAGTGAACCTGCACCAATAAGGCTAATTAAACCAATATAAAGTAAGTTTAGTTTTTGGATGATAGCTGTAATTAGTACACCTACCAATGTAGATACAAAGGTTGCTATAAGTATTGGTATAAATATACCTAAGGGATTATTAGCATTAGCCGAAACACGTAAGGCAATGATGCTTACAGGAATCAAAGTCAGCCCTGAAGTATTCATTACCAAAAACATAATTTGTGCATTAGATGCAGTATCTTTTTTAGGGTTAAGTTCTTGCAGCTCGCTCATTGCTTTTAAACCAAGCGGTGTAGCAGCATTGTCAAGACCTATCATATTGGCAGAAAAATTCATCATCATAGAACCAATAGCAGGATGTCCTTTGGGAACGCCAGGAAAAAGAATACGAAAAACAGGGCTTAGTAGTTTAGACAATGCTTTAATAACACCACCATTCTCCCCTATTTTCATTATCCCCATCCAAAGTGCTAAAATACCTGTAAGCCCTATAGAAAGTTCAAAACCTAACTTAGAACGGTCAAACAAGGCTTTCATCATTAAGGCAAACACTTCAGTGTCACCAAAAACTATTAGTTTTATTAAACCAACAACAAAAGCAATTAAGAAAAAACCTACCCAAATATAATTTAATGCCATAATTCTAAATAATTAAAAGCACAAGATAGTAATTTTTAATGAATAATTTCTGAGAAAATATAAATTGCAGTACTACAAAGCGCTAATTATTAACTAAACTTCTTGTTTGGCTTTATATTTATTATAAATAGGCAATAAGACAAAGGCTAAGACACCAAAAGATATTACTAAAATGGTTTGTGCTGTCCACATCATCCATCCAAAAGCAAAACCTGCTACTTTGGCAACGCCATAAACGCCTAATATTTTCTGTACGCCAAGCGGATAAGCACCTATTCCTCCATTGGTAAGCATCATAGTAAGTGAGCCAATAACAAAGGCAGACATAATAGCGCTAAGTGGCAAATTACTAGTGTCTGAAAAGGCAAAACCTACTACATAAAACATTAAAATATACATAGTCCATATAAAAAAAGTATGAAACAAGTAAGCCCATTTTTTAGGTGTGTGCACAATGCTTTTTAGCCCTGTTCCTATTCCTGCAAAAAATGTACTAACTTTAGCAGCAAAAGCACTTTTAGATTTTTTTAAAAACAGTGTAATTGCTGTGATTACAACTATTATCATAGCTAATGATAGGTATATTTTGTTTGGATTTACATTTTCTCGCACTAAATTAGATAAATAATCAAATTGTAAAACAAAAACAATACTTATAATCAGAAGTAGCATTAGGATGTCAGCAACGCGTTCCACTACAATACTCCCAAAAGTTTTATCAAAAGGTACATTTTCATATTTTGACAAGGCTGCTGCTCGGGCTATTTCTCCAGAGCGAGGAATTCCTAAGTTCATAAAATACGCAAGTCCTACGGTAAGTAGGCAGTTTATATAACTCACCTTGTAACCCATAGGTTCTAAGAGGAATCGCCAACGATAAGCCCTAGAAAGATGACTCAGCGAGGCAAAAATTAAAGATAGTGCAATCCACTTATATTCGGCTTGTTGAAATGAATTTTTAATAGATGCAACATCTTCAGGTGTTAGTTTTTTTAAGGAAGCCCAAATAAGGTAAACGCCTAATAAAATAGGCAATACGATGGTTAGTGTTTTTTTTATTTTTGGATTCAAAAGTGCTTATTTTATCAAGTTAGTATTAGT
>CAYPAK010000146.1:2397-4696 GCA_964408665.1 uncultured Flavobacteriaceae bacterium
TAGTCTAACTCTGCTCCTGTTACTTTTACACGATGAATTTTTGATTTTAATACTTGTATATGCATAATGTTATAATTCTATGTTATCTATTAAGCGTATATCGCCTGCAAATGCCGCGATAAAAGCTCTGTATTTTTTATTCTTATTTTTTCTTTTTACTGTTTTTAAAGTCGCTTCATCAGCAATGGTAAAATATTCTAATTTTAATAATTCATTTTTACTAAATTCGCTCTCTACCCATTTAGTTACTTTAGCTGCACTTTTCGTGCCAAACATTTTTTTAGCTTTTTGTAATGTTTTATAAATAAAAGGTGCGTTCTCGCGGTGTTCTTTTGTGAGTCGTTGGTTACGAGAACTCATAGCTAAACCATCTTTTTCTCTAAAGATAGCACAAGGTATTATTGTAATAGCTAATTGTTCTTTTTTAACAAGTTTTTTTATAATTTGTAATTGCTGGAAATCTTTTTCGCCAAAATAGGCAAATTGTGGTTTTACAATATCAAATAACTTTTTTACGATAGTACCAACACCATCAAAATGTCCTGCTCTGAACTTTCCTTCCATTTGATGTTCTAAGCCGTCAAAATCATACGAAACTGCCTGAACAACATCTTGATATATTTCGGTAGCACTTGGAGCAAAAATACTAATTTTATTTGATTTTAAAGTCTTTATAAGCGCTAGGTCTTTGTCTAAATCTCTAGGATATTTGTCTAAATCAGTTTTATTGTCAAACTGTGTGGGATTTACAAAAATACTTACCACAACGGTATCATTAACCGTTAATGCTTCTTTGATTAAAGATAAATGTCCTTGATGCAACGAGCCCATTGTAGGGACAAAACCGATATTGTTTTTATCTTTTAAAAAGGTTTGAATTGTTGTTATTTTATTAAAAATTTCCAATCTACAAGTGTTAATAATTACATAAAAGATGCAAACTTATATAATTTAACAGAACTTTTGCATAAAAAGTTGTATTTTTGCAAGTATTAAGCCTAAAAAAAATATGGATACTAAAAAAATACTTTTTGTTTCGAGCGAAGTGATGCCGTACATGCCAGAGAATGAAATGTCAAAAACCTCTTTTGACTTAGCGAAAGCAATTAACCAAATTAGTGGTCAAATCCGTATTTTCATGCCAAGATTTGGTGTAGTAAACGAACGAAGACATCAATTACATGAAGTTATTCGTCTTTCGGGAATGAACCAAGTTATCAATGATACTGATATGCCGCTTATTATAAAAGTAGCTTCTATTCCTAAAGAACGTATGCAGGTTTACTTTATAGATAATGAAGAATTATTTAAACGTAAGTATGTTTATACTGATGCCGATGGCAAACTATTTGAAGATAATGATGATAGAATGATTTTCTTTGCACGTGGTGTAATAGAAACGGTAAAAAAACTAAATTGGGTTCCAGATATTATCCATGTAAGTGGTTGGATGGCCGCATTACTACCGATGTATCTTAAAACATTCTTTAAAGAAGAACCACTTTTTGAAAGTAGTAAAATTGTATTTTCAGTTTATAATAATGGTTTTGAAGGGGAAATATCAAAAGAGTTTACAAAAAAACTAACTTTTGACAATATTCCCGCAGAAGACATTAAAGATTTAACAAATGCAAGCTATCACGATTTAATAAAGAAAGCACTACAATATTCGGATGCTGTAGTAATAGGAAGTGAAGCATTAGATGAAAAAACGCAAGCAATATTAGCTGCTTTAGATAAACCTGTTATGCCATATACTGATGAGGCTAATTTAAAAAAAACATACAACACTTTTTGTCAGGAAAACCTACTTGATGAAGCCTAATAAAAAAATGAAAAAAATGAAAAAGAGAATACTAAAAGCTGCTGCTTTGCTGTTTTTTACAGGTACACTATTGGTGTCTTGTGATACTGATTATGGACAAGTTGGCGCGGGAGTAATAGATGCAAGTAATTTTGAAACAGGTAGTGATAATACTGCTTCTGTAAAAATTTATAACAAAGAATTACCAGCAAACGAAGTACGAACAGACAATTTACCTGTTATATCGTTAGGAAAATATACTGATCCACTTTTTGGCGAAGTGAATGCTAATTATATTTCTCAATTAAGTGGTGTAAACGTAATTGGCGAAAAAACCGCAGATGAAGAAGCGGAAAACAACCCATCATTAGGTAATGTAGATGAACTAGAGCAAGTGGTAGATGTGCGTTTGGTATTACCTTTCTTTAGTAGAAAAATAGAGACAGATTCTGATGGTATTTCTACTTATGAGCTAGATTCTATCTATGGTGCAGG
>CAYPAK010000147.1:0-1833 GCA_964408665.1 uncultured Flavobacteriaceae bacterium
GATGATAAAGCCATTCTAAAAAAGAACTTAAACGTAGATTATTATGAGAATTTCCCGATACTTTCTTTACGAAAAATCTCTTTGGAAGAACCTCATAATAAGTTTTTGAAACGTTTATTTGATGTTGTTTTTTCTTCATTTGTTATTATTACAGTACTTAGTTGGTTAACACCACTTATGTATTTCTTAATAAAAAGAGAATCTAAAGGCCCTTTGTTTTTTAAGCAAAAACGAAACGGCTTAGGCAATAAGGAATTTGAATGCTACAAATTTAGATCAATGACTGTAAATGATAGAGCTGATACAGATCAGGTCAAAAAAGGAGATTTGCGGATTACAAATATTGGTAGGATTATTCGTAAAACAAGTATAGACGAACTCCCTCAGTTTTTTAACGTATTAAAGGGTAATATGAGCGTTGTTGGGCCTCGCCCTCATATGGTTAATGAAACGAATAAGTTTACTAAAAAAATAGATAAATTTTTATTGCGTCATCTTGTGAAACCTGGAATTACAGGATTAGCTCAAGTAAAAGGGTGTCGTGGAGAAATAGAAACAGACAATGATATACAAAATAGATATCGTTACGATATTATGTATATAGAAATGTGGTCATTTATCTTAGATTTAAAAATAATTATTCAAACTGTAATAAATGCTATAAAAGGAGAAGAAAAAGCGTACTAGACTATTCTTCTTGGTAATCTATAGTGCCGTCTTTTTCGTATTTGCGTATTTGAATTAATACGTAAATAAAACCAAAAATTCCTATTGAAATAAAAAACCAACTCATAAAGTTAGCTCCCCACCAATTAGTTATTTCAGTTTTAGCCAAGGCTTTAAATGGAGATAATGCTGCTGTGATTGCGTTACCTGTTGCTTCTAATATACTTGTAATACTCATAATTAGCTGTTTTTAATAATTAATACAAAAATAATAAAACTTATTGGTATAACAAGTTTTTTTTAATAAAACACATGAATCTATTATAACTTATTGCCAAAAGCCAAATCTCCCGCATCTCCAAGCCCAGGAACAATGTATCCTTTTTCATTTAAAACCTCATCTACCGCTGCAATCCATAGCGTGGTGTCTTCTGGTAGTTTTTTACTGATTGTATCTATCCCTTCTTGTGCACCTATTACTGCTGCAATATGTATATTTTTGGGTTTACCAAGCTTTAATAATGTTTCATAGACGGCAAGCATAGATTGTCCTGTTGCTAACATAGGATCAACTAAAACAAGCGTCTTTCCTTCAATACTAGGTGCGGCTAAATACTCTACTACTATCTCAAATTCAGTTTCGGAAGTGTGTTTTCTATATGCTGATATAAATGCATTTTCGGCATTATCAAAATAATTTAAAAAACCCGTATGAAGTGGTAATCCTGCTCTTAAAATAGAGCATAACACAATATCTTCTGCTATTATTTCAGTATCTTTTATACCAAGGGGTGTCGTTATGTTTTGTGATTTTGTTTGAAAATTCTTACTCATTTCATAGGCTAACACTTCGCCTATACGCTCTATATTTCTACGAAAGCGCATACTGTCTTTTTGCTTGTTTACATCACGTATTTCTGCGATAAAAGTATTAAGTATGGAGTTTTCTTTTGAAAAGTCTTTTAGAATCATTAGAAATTTTTAGTTAAAGTATTTAGAAAAGAACCCACCTTCTTTTTCGGAAGATTTACCACCAAGAAGTTTACCAAAAAAACCTTTTTTGACTTCTGGATCAGGAGCTTGTTCTATAAGACTTAAAATCCACTCGTTATAGTTCATTTTATTTTCATCTAAATAGCCTATAAAATATTTTAATGAAGCTTCTGG
>CAYPAK010000147.1:1933-4677 GCA_964408665.1 uncultured Flavobacteriaceae bacterium
GGCATGTCGGGGTGACGTATAATGTTATGCGGTTTCCCCATTAGTTCAGTAAGCGAGTAACCTGATATTTCCATAAAATAATCACTTGCATATACAATGATACCTTTATTGTCTGTTTTACTTAGTATCGTTCTTTCAGGGTCTAATACTATTTCTTTATTTGTAGGGGTAGGTTTTATCATAATACTATTTTTTTTACAAAAATAACTTTTTATATGTAATTTTACTAAAGTTATTTATAATGATTTTAAATTAAAGCTTATGCATTATCTTTATTACTAAAATATTTAGCAAAGAAACCACCCGTTGAATTTGAATCTCCTCCAAATAGTTGTCCAAAGAAACCTTTTTTCTTAGTTTCTTGAGGAGCATTCATAGCAAGACTAGCAACCCATTGGTCATAATCCATACCTTTTTCATCTAGAAAGCCTACAAAATAGCGAAGTGATGCTGCAAAACCAGCTTCTTTTTCTACTTCTAATAAGTTTTTATAAACCTTAGACACCTCATCTATAATGTGCCTTGGTGCAGCTTTACGGTGCGCATACAAACCAATAATATTACCCGTTTCAGGATTAGCCTCTACTGTAAAATCAGTAACTACCCAGTAATAGCGACCATCTTTGGCTAAATTCTTGACTACGGCATGGATATTTTTTTTTGCTAAAATACGCTGCCATAGCAGTTCAAAAACCACTTTAGGCATATCTGGGTGACGAATTATATTATGCGGTTTACCCATAAGTTGCCCTACAGAATAGCCAGAAATTTCTACAAAATAATCATTAGCATATAGAATTATTCCTTTTTTATTGGTTTTACTTAATATTGTTTTCTCAGGGTCTAAAACAATTTCCTCATTTACTGGAGTCGGTTTTGGTGTTGCCATCTTAAAATATTTATTCAAACAAAGGTATGAATTTTTGATAAAAGTTTATCTTTGTAGCGAATTTAATTTTTTCAATATGAAAGCAACAGCATTTAATACTTTATTTGACCAATTAATAACAAAATATCATGTTATTGATGATGTAAATCAACCGTTTACTAATCCTTATGATAAATCAGATTTATTAAAGCATTTACTATACAGAAAAAATTGGATTGATACCGTACAATGGCATTATGAAGATATTATCCGTTTGCCTGATATTAACCCAGAAGAAGCACTCGTTTTAAAGCGTAAAATAGATGCATCAAACCAAGATAGAACCGATATGGTAGAATACTTGGATAGCTATTATTTAACTAAATACAAAGATGTGAGTGTAAAAAATGATGCGAAAATTAACACCGAAAGTCCTGCTTGGGCAATAGACAGATTATCTATTCTAGCGCTAAAAATATACCACATGCGCGAAGAAGCAACACGAGATTCTGCTTCTGCTTCACATCGTGATGCTTGTCAGAAAAAATTGGATATATTATTAGAGCAACGCACAGACTTAACTACTGCAATAGATGAATTACTAGCAGATATTGCAGCAGGAAACAAATACATGAAAGTCTATAAACAGATGAAAATGTATAATGATGATGAGCTAAACCCGATGCTTTACAAAAAATAATATTATTGGAAAACACTAAACATCTATTAGTTATTCGTCTTTCTGCAATGGGAGATGTAGCTATGACCGTCCCTGTAATTCGGGTACTTAGTCAAACCTACCCAATGCTTAACATAACGGTATTATCTAGAGCGTTTTTAAAACCTTTTTTTAACGATATTCCTAATGCCTCTTTTGTTACTGCCGATGTTTATGGCAAACATAAAGGATTGCTGGGTTTATATCGTTTAGCTAAAGAATTGAAAAAACTAAATATTGATGCTGTAGCTGATTTTCATAATGTAACACGTTCTAAAATACTTCGTTTTTATTTAAAATTTTTAGGTATTAATACTATTAGCACCATAGATAAAGGGCGAGCTGCTAAAAAAGCATTAGTAAAAGCAGCTATCGCTAATGCAAAACCACTTAAAACTACCTTTGAGCGTTATACTACAGTATTAAAGGAGTTAGATTTTCCAATTAATTTAGAAAATCATCAATTTCCTAATAAAAAACCACTAACAAAAGAGCTATTAGCTATTGTTGGAGAAAAAAAAGCAAAATGGATTGGCATAGCTCCTTTTGCACAATATGATACTAAAACCTATCCATTAGACTTAATGGAAGAAGTGCTAAAACAACTTGCTGAAACAGAAAATACCGTTTTGTTATTTGGAGGCGGAGAAAAAGAAACTGCAATTTTAACAAAATTAGCTCAGAAATATAATACTGTTATTTGCATTGCAGGGAAAACAAAATTACAAGGAGAATTAGCACTTATAGCACACCTTGACCTTATGCTTGCTATGGACTCTGCCAATGCGCATCTTGCAGCAATGCAAGGAATTCCTGTTATTACACTTTGGGGCGCTACACATCCGTATGCGGGATTTATGCCGTTTAACCAGCCGTTTGAAAATGCTATTTTACCTGATTTAGTAAAATATCCAAAACTTCCTTGTTCCATATATGGAAACAAAACTTGCGTAGGTTATGAAGATGTAATGCGCAGTATAAAACCGAGCATCGTTATAAATAAGGTTAAAGATTTGTGCTAGTAAATACTAAAATAGTTTCCTTATCTTTATCTAGTAAGGCAAGTATATTGTTTGTTTGCTTATATGCTACCACTTTCTTGAGGGCTTGAAAATAGGCTTGTTCTTCACTAAGTTTTGGACATGCCATACGTGTTGC
>CAYPAK010000148.1:0-4606 GCA_964408665.1 uncultured Flavobacteriaceae bacterium
GCAAAGGTACGTGTTTTTTATTTAAGGTTTCATTAAATAAAAAATATAGTCAAAATAAAACATTTTTTTATACAAAAAAAGGTATTAACAAGATGTATTAGTAATCCTAAAAATCAGCATTTTTAGGGTATCTTGGATAAGGTATTACATCACGGATATTGCTCATGCCTGTAGTAAATAATACTAATCGTTCAAAACCAAGACCAAAACCAGAATGCACGGCAGATCCAAAACGGCGTGTATCAAGATACCACCAAAGCTCTTTTTCGTCAATACCGATAGCTTTCATCTTTTCTTGAAGCACATCAAGACGCTCTTCACGCTGAGAACCACCAACCATTTCTCCTACTCCTGGAAAAAGTACATCCATTGCACGAACAGTTTTACCGTCTTCGTTCATACGCATATAAAAAGCCTTTATATTAGCTGGATAATCAAATAAAACCACCGGTTTTTTAAAGTGTTTTTCTACTAAAAAACGCTCGTGTTCACTTTGTAAATCCACACCCCATTCATTAACAGGAAATTGGAATTTCTTTTTCTTATTAGGTTTAGAATTTTTTAAAATTTCAATAGCATCGGTATAAGATAAGCGTACAAAGTCATTATCTACTACAAAATGTAGTTTTTCTAATAAAGGCATATCGCTACGTTGTGCTTGTGGTTTTGATTTTTCTTCTTGTAATAAGCGTTGTTCTAAGAATTTTAAATCGGCTTCACAGTGCTCTAGAGTGTATTTTAATACATCTTTGATAAAATCTTCTGCAAGATCCATATTATCATCTAAATCATTGAATGCCACTTCGGGTTCTATCATCCAGAATTCAGCTAAATGCCTTGTTGTGTTAGAGTTTTCAGCTCTAAATGTAGGGCCAAAAGTATATATTTTTCCCAGTGCCATTGCATACGTTTCGCCTTCTAATTGTCCTGATACGGTAAGATTAGTTTCTTTACCAAAAAAGTCTTTACTCGTATCTATTTTTCCTTGTTCATCACGAGGGATATTGTCTAAATCAAAATTGGTAACACGAAACATTTCTCCAGCTCCTTCGGCATCAGAACCTGTAATTAATGGTGTGTTTACATAGAAAAACCCATTTTTTTGAAAATAGTTATGCACAGCAAATGCTAGTGTAGAGCGTACACGCATAATGGCAGAAAAGGTGTTGGTGCGCACACGCAAATGCGCATTTTCTCTTAGAAACTCTAAACTATGACGTTTAGGTTGTATAGGGTATTTTTCAGGGTCAGAATCGCCCAATATTTTAAAGCTATTAACTTGAATTTCTACCTTTTGTCCTTTTCCTTGACTTGGAACTAATAGCCCTGTTAGTTGCATTGCTGCACCTGTTGCTATTCGTTTTAATGTTTGCTCGTCGTGTGATTCAAAGTCTATTACACATTGAATGTTATGTATTGTAGAGCCGTCATTAAGCGCTATAAATCGGTTACTTCTAAATGTTCGTACCCAACCATTTACGGTTATTTCTTGTTCTTTAGGATCAGTTGCTAGAATATCTTTAATTACCATTACTGCTGTTTTTTCTTAAAATATAAGCAGCAAAGATACATAATTACTCTTTTATTTTGGCATAATATTCAAAATCGTATTTTGGTGTAATAAATGTTACGCTTATTTTAAACATATAAACACGAGAGTTCTTTATCTTTTATGTATTTTTGTTTTTTAATTTAGAATAAACATGGCAACAATAGATAATACACAAGAAATAACAACACTTGAAGAAGTTGTAATTCGTTTTGTAGGCGATTCGGGAGATGGAATGCAGCTTACAGGAATGCAGTTTACCGACACTTCAGCAATGTTTGGTAATGATGTAGCTACATTTCCTAACTATCCTGCAGAAATACGAGCTCCACAAGGAAGTTTGTATGGTGTGAGTGGTTTTCAGGTACATATAGGAAGTATAGAAATAAGTACTCCTGGAGAAGATTTAGATCTATTGGTTTGTATGAACCCAGCTGCATTAAAAACAAATATTGAAGCCTTAAAAGCAGGGCATACCATCATTATAGATACCGATTCGTTTACCAAAAAAAACCTAGAAAAAGCAAAATATACAAGTAATCCACTTGAAGATGGTTCTTTGAATAATTATAGAGTTATAGAAGTTTCTATGACTTCGCTTACCAAAGAAACGCTCAAAGATATGGGTCTTGATACTAAAAGTATTGTACGTAGTAAAAATATGTTTGCATTAGGAATGGTGTATTGGATGTATCATAGAGATATGAATCATACGCTTGATTTTTTTGCTAAAAAATTTAAAAACAAACCCATTATAGCAGAAGCAAACAGCAAAGTACTCAAAGCAGGGTTTAACTATGCAAATACTTTGGAACTTATTTCTAATTCCTATAAAATAGCTCCATCTAAATTGCCCGAAGGAACTTATAGAATAATTAATGGAAACAAAGCTACTGCTTGGGGTTTTCTAGCAGCAGCAGAAAAAAGTGGCTTGGAACTATTTTTAGGTTCATACCCAATTACTCCAGCGTCAGATATATTGCATGAATTGGTAAAACACAGACATTTTGGTGTTAAAGCATTTCAAGCCGAAGACGAAATTGCAGGGATATCATCGGCTATTGGTGCTGCTTTTGCAGGAGATTTAGCCATAACTACTACTTCAGGACCAGGACTTGCCTTAAAAGGAGAAGCACTAGGACTTGCTATGATTTTAGAGCTTCCGCTAGTAGTGGTAAATGTGCAACGTGGAGGGCCTTCTACAGGATTACCTACCAAAACAGAACAGTCTGATTTATTACAAGCTATGTATGGTAGAAATGGCGAGAGTCCGCTTATAGTTATTGCAGCAAGCACACCAGCAAATTGTTTTGATTTTGCTTATGAAGCCGCACGATTAGCTTTGGAACATATGAGTCCTGTACTCTTACTTAGTGATGGTTATATTGCTAATGGTTCTGAACCTTGGAAGATAAAAAAACTTAACGAAATGCCTAGCATTACGCATAAGAAATTAAAAAATAAAAATCCTGAAGACTGGCATGTTTATGATAGAGATGCGGTTACTTTGGCTAGAGATTGGGCTACTCCTGGAGTAGCAGGATTTGAACATCGCGTAGGTGGATTAGAAAAAGACAAAACAACAGGTAATGTTTCTTACGTACCCAAAAATCATGAATACATGACCAAAATACGTGCAGAAAAAGTAGTACGTGTAGCTAATGATATTCCTGAGTTAAAAGCAGATTTTAATGAATCAGGAGATTTGTTAATTGTAGGATGGGGAGGGACTTTTGGAAGTTTGCATTCTGCTACTAAAAAATTAAGTGAAGCAGGTTATAAAGTAGGACATGCCCATTTTAATTATATCAATCCTTTTCCTAAAAACACAGCGGAATTATTTACTAAATTTAAACAAGTTATAGTGTGTGAACTGAATAATGGGCAGTTGGTACAGCTTTTAAGAGCTAAATTTCCTGAAATTACCTTTCTACAATATAATAAAATTCAAGGATTACCATTTGGAGCTAATGAATTAGCTAAAAAATTTAAAACCATATTAAACTAATTATGGAAGCAGTAAAAAAATATACATTCAAAGATTTTGCAAGTGATCAAGAGGTGCGTTGGTGTCCTGGTTGTGATGATTATGTGATACTACGTGCTATGCAAAAAGCATTGCCCGAAATAGGTGTAAAAAAAGAAGATATTGTATTTATATCTGGTATAGGATGTTCTTCTCGTTTCCCATATTATATGAATACTTATGGTATGCACAGTATTCACGGTAGAGCTCCTGCCATAGCAAGTGGACTAAAATTAGCCAATCCAGATTTAAGTGTTTGGGTTATTACTGGAGATGGAGATTCGCTAGCAATAGGAGGAAATCACTTTATCCATGTGTTGCGTAGAAATGTTAATCTAAATGTTATTTTGTTTAATAATGAAATATATGGGCTTACCAAAGGGCAGTTTTCGCCAACATCACTTATAGGTCAAAAAACCAAAACGTCACCTTATGGAAACACACAACCACCGTTTTCACCAGGGGAATTGGCTATGGGAGCACAAGCACGTTTCTTTGCACGATTAGCAGGAAATAACCCTAAGGAAATGACTAAAATCTTTATAGAAGCCGAAAAATTTAAAGGAACATCACTTATAGAAGTATTGCAGAATTGTGTTATTTTTAATGATGGTTGTTTTGCTAAATATACCGATAAGGCAGTTCGTGAAGATAAGCAGCTTCAAGTAGTTCATGGTGAGCCGATGCTTTTTGGAAAAGAAAAAAACAAAGGACTTGTACTTAATGGTTTGAAACTAGAAGTGGTTACATTAGGAGAAAATGACATTAGCGAAAAAGATATACTCGTTCACGATGCTAAAGAAGCAGACCCTACACTTCACACGATGTTAATTCGTTTAGAATATCCATTAGTTACAGGTGTTATCCGTGCTGTATCCGAAGTTACTTTTGAAGCACGAGAAGCTGCCGTAACCGAAGCGGTTAAGGCTAAAGCTACTTTTAAAAATGTAGATGATTTGTTTTTTAGCGGAGAAACGTATGAGGTGTAGCGGGAATAAGCAAACTTTAGCTTTTTATGTTTTTGTATTAAA
>CAYPAK010000149.1:0-3226 GCA_964408665.1 uncultured Flavobacteriaceae bacterium
CAAAAATGGGTAGTAAAAGATTTAATAAAAGATAAGGTAACTATTTTTCATGGCTTATCAGGCGAATTGCCCTTAGGCATAGAAAAAACAGCAATTAAAACTGTAGTTACTATTCACGATTTGATTTTTATGCGTTACCCAAAGCTGTACAGTGCTTTTGATAGAAAAATGCATTATAAAAAGTTTAAGCATGCAGCAGAAATAGCTGATATTGTAGTTGCTATAAGCGAACAAACCAAACGAGATATCATAGATTATTTAAAAATTAATCCAAATAAAATTCAAGTAATTTACCAAGGTTGTGCGCCAGCTTTTAAAGAAACCTACACGGCTTCATTTAAGCAAGAAGTACTTAAAAAATATCATTTACCTGATGATTTCATATTAAATGTAGGAACTATAGAGCCGCGAAAAAACGCCTTACAATTGCTTAAAGCTGTAAAAGAATTGCCTTATAATGTAGTGCTTGTAGGCAAGGAGACTGCTTATAAAGATAAATTAAAAACGTTTGTAAGCGAACACAATATGCAAACTCGAGTTTATTTTTTAGAAGGTTTAGATTTAAAAGAATTAGCTGCTTTGTATCAGCAAGCAAAACTATTTGTTTACCCAAGTGTTTTTGAAGGCTTTGGCATCCCTATAATAGAAGCCTTATATAGTGAAACTCCAGTAATATCAAGTACAGGAAGCTGTTTTGCTGAAGCAGGAGGCGAGGCATCTGTTTATGTCAATCCTAATGATACGAAAGCATTAACTGTAGCGATAGAAAATATTTTAGAAAATAAGGAGTTATCTAAAGAGATGATAGCAAAAGGGCTTAACTTTGTTCAGCAATTTAATGATGAGCAAATTGCAATAAATTGGAATAAATTATATAATAAATTGTGAAAAAGAATCAAAAAATAAAAATAATAGTAGATGTAGAACGTATGAAGCACCCATTTACGGGACTTTATTTTTATTGTAGAAATTTAGCTTTGAATTTAGATAAGTTTTATAGTAATGAGTTTGATTTTTTCTTTTATACCTTTTCTAAGGTTAAGTTTCCTAAACATTTGAAAACTATATTTTTTAAGTTGAAAGATAAGTTTTATTTAAAGCCGTTAAGTGGAACTAAACTTTGGCATACTACTTGGCAAAATAGCAATTATATCCCTAGTGGAAATATAAAGTTAGTACTTACCATTCATGATTTAAATTTTTTATATACTGATAAATCACAATATAAAAAAGATAGGTTACTTAAAGCTGTTCAAGAAAAAATTAATAGAGCAGATGCCGTTACGGTTATTTCTAATTTTGTAAAAGATGATATTGTCAAACATTTAGATTTAGGTAAAAAACAGGTAGATGTTATTTATAACGGTGTAGAATTACTAGAATTCCCTGATTTTGATAAACCAAAATACAAACCGAAAGGTAAATTTCTATTTACAGTAGGAACTGTTTTATATAAAAAGCATTTCCATGTTTTACCACGATTATTAGTTAATAATGACTATGAATTAATCATTGGGGGGATTCATCCAGAAAAAGATTATATTAAGCAAATACAAGATGAAGCTTTAAAATATGGCGTTTCAGATCGTGTTCACTTGCTAGGTTCTGTAAGTGATGAGGAGAAATATTGGTATGTGAAAAACTGCGAAGCATTCCTGTTTCCTTCTATATCCGAAGGTTTTGGTTTGCCACCTATTGAAGCTATGTTACTTGGCAAGCCAGTTTTTCTATCTACATTTACCAGTTTGCCAGAAGTAGGAGGAGATGCCGCATATTATTTTGAATCTTTTGATGCCGCAGCGATGCAAAAAACATTGGCAACAGGTTTAGAAGATTATAAAAACAATAATAGAAAGCAAGCAATAATAGCTTGGGCAAAACAGTTTAGTTGGGAATCTTCCGTTTCGGGTTATATGCAAGTGTATAGACGTGTTTTAGGATTAAATACTACGCACTTAGCAGCTAAAGAGAGCTTTTCTAAAAAGAAAGTAACTGCAATAATACCAACTTATAATGAAGCGGTAAACATAGCAGAAGCCATTGCTTCGGTAACTTTTGCTGATGAAATACTAGTTATAGATTCTTACAGTACAGATGAGACAGTTGCAATAGCTAAAAAACTTGGAGTTACTGTTCTTCAACGTAAATTTGATGATTTTTCTTCTCAGAAAAATTACGCCATTTCCCAAGCTAAAAATGACTGGATATTTGTACTTGATGCCGATGAACGCGTTTCTGATGAATTGAAAAATGAAATAGAACACACACTAGAAAACCCTACAAAATCGGCGTATTCTATACGAAGAGAAAATTATTTTGCAGGAAAAAAAATAAAATATAGCGGTTGGCAAACCGATAAAGTGACCCGTTTGTTTAATAGATCCAACTCAAAATATAATGGAAAAAAAGTTCATGAAGAAATAAAAACTACAGGTGAATTGGGTTTTTTAACGAATAAACTTACGCATTATACCTATAGAGATTACAATCATTATTTTCAGAAAATAAATCATTATGCAGAGCTTAAAGCTATAGATATGCATAAAAAAGGTAGAAAGGCTACCGTTTTTCATTTTATTTTTCCGCCACTGTTTAATTTTATTAGCCCTTATTTTTTAAAATTAGGTTTTTTAGATGGTTTTCCCGGTTTTATGATAGCCAAAATTCAAGCTTATGGTGTTTTTATGCGTTATAATAGACTGTGGCTAAAGAACAAAGAATTAGATTAATGCAAAAAAATATTACAGATGCAATTAACGCTTTAGAAAAAGGAGCTATTATTTTATATCCATCAGACACAGTTTGGGGCTTGGCTTGTGATGCTACAAATGATAAAGCAGTAAGACGTTTGTTTGAACTGAAAAAACGGGATTTAGCTAAAAGTATATTAATTCAAATAAAAGATATTGCTACAATAAAAAAATATGCATCAATACCGTTTGATACAAGTATTCTCGCTAGTTTTAATGAGCCAACAACCATTATTTACCCATATAAATCAGGTTTGTCATCGCTTTTGGTTGCTAAAGATAACACCATTGCCGCACGCATTCCTAATGATGAGTTTACACAGCAGCTATTAACTAAGTTTAAAAAGCCTATCGCATCTACATCGGCTAATATTAGCGGAGAACCGTTACCTAATTATTATAAAGAAATTAGTCATGAAATTTTAGAAAAAGTAGCTTATATTGTTCCTATGAAACAAGAAGACTATATGGCAATT
>CAYPAK010000149.1:3326-4565 GCA_964408665.1 uncultured Flavobacteriaceae bacterium
ACCAATTAAACCAATAATGACTCAAGAAGAAAAAATCACTAAAGCGCTTAACAAAGCTATATTTAAAACAATACAAACAGTTTCTGATCAATTAAACTTAGAAACCTATGTAATTGGTGGTTTTGTACGTGATTTATTGTTAGATAGAGGCAAAGCCAAAGATATTGATGTTGTTACCGTTGGTGATGGTATTGTCTTGGCACAAGCAGTAGCTGATAAGTTGGATAATGTTTCCAAAGTTCAGGTGTTTAAAACCTATGGTACAGCCATGATAAAAACAGGCGATGTGGAGCTAGAATTTGTAGGGGCTCGCAAAGAGTCTTATACCGAAAACAGTAGAAATCCAGCAGTGTCTAAAGGAACATTGTCCGATGATCAAAAACGGAGGGATTTTACCATTAATGCTTTAGCAATTAGCTTGAATAAAGCAAATTTTGGAGAGCTTTTAGATCCATTTAATGGTTTAATTGATTTAGAAAATAAACGTATAAAAACACCATTAGAACCAAGTATTACATACTCGGATGATCCTTTGCGAATGATGCGTGCCATACGTTTTGCTACACAACTAGACTTTAAAATTGAAGCAGAATCATTAGCTGCAATTACAGCAAATAAGGATAGAATAAAAATCATTACCAAAGAACGTATTGTTGTAGAATTGAATAAAATATTAGCTAGTAAAAAACCATCTATAGGCTTTTTATTGCTAGAAAAAACAGGTCTTTTACCTTATATTTTACCAGAGCTTGCAGCCTTAAAAGGTGTAGAAGATATACAAGGGCAAAGTCACAAAGATAATTTTTATCATACGCTAGAAGTTGTAGATAATATTGCTAAAACAACCGATAATCTTTGGATGCGTTGGGCAGCACTATTGCACGATATTGGCAAAGCACCTACAAAACGATTTGACAAAAAAGTAGGATGGACATTTCATGGTCATGAGTTTTTGGGTGGAAAAATGGTGCAAAAATTATTCAAAAGACTTAAAATGCCCTTGAATGATAAAATGAAATTGGTCAAAAAAATGGTTCAGCTGAGCTCTAGACCAATAGTAATTGCAGAAGAGAATACCACAGATTCTGCCGTAAGAAGACTAGTGTTTGATGCAGGTGAAGATATTGAAAATCTCATGCTACTTTGTGAAGCTGATATTACTACCAAAAACCCTAAAAAGTTTAAAAAATATCATAATAATTTTAAGCGTGTTCGTGCTAAAATCATTGAAGTAGAGGA
>CAYPAK010000150.1:0-4557 GCA_964408665.1 uncultured Flavobacteriaceae bacterium
CACATTGGTCAATAATATTACCCGAAACTTCTGCTAAACGATATACGTTTGCTTCACGTGAACGATAATCTCCTCCTTTTACAGTATCGTAAAATAAACGATAATTACTATCGCCATCTCCTTGATAATTTTTTGCAGCATTAATTCCACCTTGTGCAGCAATAGAGTGCGCACGTCTTGGTGAATCTTGGTATGCAAAGGCTTTTACGTTATATCCTTGTTCTGCTAAAGTTGCTGCAGCAGAACCTCCAGCTAAACCTGTACCAATAACAATAATATCTATATTACGTTTATTAGCAGGATTTACCAAGTTTATTTTGTCTTTATATTTTGTCCACTTATCAGCTATTGGACCTTCTGGTACTCTTGAATTTAATTTAGTCATAATATCTTAGTGGTTAAAAAAGTGAAACAATGCAACAAATGCAAATAAAGCAGGAACTAAAATAGCATATACTTTAGTACATCTTTTAAATGAATTGGTATATTTATTATTCATTCCCATAGATTGGAAAGCCGATTGAAAACCGTGTAATAAATGTAATGCCAAGAAAATAAAAGCAATTACATAAACACCAACAGTTATCGGATTTTGAAAGGTATGTACTAATTCTTCGTAATACCTTGTTGGATTAGCAGGTAATCCTTCAATATATTTATAGTTCATTTCGTGCACCCAAAATTGAGAAAAATGAAGTGCTAAAAAACCTAAGATTGCCAATCCAGAATAAATCATATTTCTACTCATCCAAGTAGAATTGGCAGCACCGTTGTTGTTAAAGTACTTTGTACCTTGTGCTTTTCTGTTTTTTAGTTCTAATACAAATCCCATTACAAAATGAAAAACTACTCCAAACATAAGAATGGGTTGCATTATAAATTGAACCAATGGGTTTGTTCCCATAAAATGGGAAGCTGTGTTAAAGGCATCTTCGCTAAAAACCGATAACAAGTTTACTGTTACGTGTATTAATAGGAAGAAGACTAAAAATAGTGCCGAGAGTGCCATGGCAAACTTTCTGGCTACTGATGAAGATAATAATCCGCTCATAATTTTGTTTTGTTTAGTAAAGCTACAAAGATAATATTTATAAGAGTATAATAAACATGATATTTATCAGTTTTTATATTTAGAATGATTATAAATAAGAGTTTCTAAAAATTTATGTGAAGCTTTTGGGTTAAACTACCTCAAACAGTTTTCCATGAAGTGGACGAATAACACCTTTTAATTCCAGATTTAATAACAAACTAGAAATTTTATAAATAGGTAAGTTGTTGTGTAGTGCAATAATATCTAAGGTTTGTTTTCCTTCTTTAAGCAGGTAATTGTAAATTAAGGTCTCATTATCATCTAATTCTACAAATAATTGTGTTTGAATTGGTTTTGAGGGTACTTTTTCCCAATTTAATAAATAAGCTAAATCTTTTCCAGTTTGTAATAAGGCTGCTTTATTGGTTTTTATTAGATGATTACAACCTTTACTGTATAAATCGCTTACTCTTCCTGGTAAAGCAAAGACTTCTCTATTGTAAGAATTTGCTAAATCAGCGGTGATTAAGGAGCCTCCTTTTTCGGCAGATTCAATAACAAGAGTTGCTTGTGATATTCCTGCTACAATTCTATTTCTTTTAACAAAATTGTTGCGTTCTGGGTTTGTTCCGCTCCAAAAATCGGTTATTAAACCACCATTTTCTTGCATTTTTAAGGCTTCTTTATGATGTGAAGAAGGGTACATTTTATCTAAACCATGTGCTAAGACTGCCACCGTTTGTAAGTTGTGTTCTAAGGCTAATTGATGCGCAAGTATATCTACTCCATACGCTAAACCGCTTACAACAACAGGTTGGTATTTAGCAATTTCTTCAAAGAGTTTTCTAAGAAAAGTTTTGCCGTAATTGGTCATATTTCTTGTACCAACAATACTAATAATACGTTGTTGTTTTAGCTGAATATTTCCTTTTTGAAAAAGTACTAACGGACTATCAACAGCGTGTTTTAAGCGTTCTGGATAATCTGTATCTGTAAAAGCATACGCTTTAATGTTATTTTTATGAATAAATTTAAGTTCTTTTTCAGCTTTAGCTAATAAGGTATCTTTTTGCTTTAGACCTTTAATTTTATGTGTTCCAAAACCATCAATTTTTAATAAATTTACAGGTTTTTCGTTAAAAACAGCTTGAGCACTTCCGCAATGTTTTATGAGTTTTTTAGCATTAATATCACCAATACCTTCCACTTTTTGAAGTGCGAGTAAGTAAAGTAAATCTTGGTTTTTCATAGCTTTGTAAAGGAATTAATCTGCTTTCAATTCAAGGGAGATATATACAGGAAAATGATCGCTAATACCACCTTTATACCAATTTCCATGATAGGTTCTAAACGGATCTTCTACGTATTTACCAAACTTATCCTTTAAAAAGTGTTTGCAGTAAATATCTGCGTGTTTAAATTGGTGTTTATTATCGTGAAAGAAATTTTTAGAAAATATTATTTGATCAAATAAATACCATTCTCCTTGAAAATTTGCAGAACCATGTCCTTTATCATAAAGAGATTCCATTGGATTGTAAAAATTTTCGGTAACCAACGTATTTTTAATACTTCTATTAGTAGGATTATCATTAAAATCTCCCATAATTAGAAATTTAGCATCTTTTTCTTCTGTTAAAACTTCTTGAATTATTTTGTGATTCAACTCAGCTACAGCAATACGTTTATATTCTGAAGCTTCCATACCAGAACGTCTTGATGGCCAATGATTAACTAAAACATGCATTAATTCTCCATTTAGTTTTCCTTTAACATGAAGTACATCACGAGTATAATCAATAGATCCATCATCTCTTTTAAAAGTAATACCATAAGGTTTGCTGTCTAATAATTCAAAGTACTCTTTTCTATATAAAAAAGCGACTTCAATACCTCTTTCATCTGGAGAGTCATAATGAACAATTCCGTAATGAAAATCGGCTAAATATTTATTTTGGATTAAATCGGTTACTACTTCATACGTTTCTACTTCGGCAATTCCTAATAAAGCTGGAGGCTCTTGCATATCATCATCACCAATAGTAGATATTGCTCTTGCTAAACGTTTAATTTTCTTTTTATAACGTCTTGGTGTCCATTTTTTTACACCTTCTGGTGTGAAATCATCATCATCTGTATCTGGATCATCAATAGTGTCAAATAAGTTTTCTAAATTGTAGAATGCTATGGTGTGTTTATTGCTTTTTTTATGTAAATCCAATGCTTTTATTTTTAAATAGAAAATAAAAGTATAAAAAATCTTTATAAAACAGACTGAAATACAGTATAATTTTTAAAAAACCTATCTTTGCACCTATGATAGATCGAAAAAAAGGAACAGAAAATGTTATTCTTGTAGGTGTTATTACCCAAGATCAAAATGAAGAAAAATCTAATGAATATTTAGATGAATTGGCATTTTTAGCACTAACTGCTGGAGGAAAAGTAGTGAAACGTTTTTTACAAAAAATGAGCAAACCAGATTCTAAAACCTATATTGGTTCAGGTAAACTGGATGAAATTGCCACTTATATGACAGTTCATGGTATTGAAACTATTATTTTTGATGACGAATTAAGTCCGTCTCAAGGAAGAAATATTGAACGAATTTTAGATTGTAAAATATTAGATAGAACAAATCTTATTTTAGATATTTTTGCCCAAAGAGCGCAAACATCGTATGCTAAAACCCAAGTAGAATTAGCGCAATGTCAATATTTACTACCAAGATTAACGAGATTATGGACTCACTTAGATAAACAAAAAGGTGGTATTGGAATGCGTGGTCCTGGTGAAACAGAAATTGAAACAGATAGACGTATTATTCGTGATAAAATTACCTTGCTAAATAAAAAGTTAAAAACTATTGATAAGCAAATGGCTGTGCAACGAAAAAACCGTGGAAAAATGGTGCGAGTTGCTTTGGTTGGTTATACCAATGTTGGTAAATCTACTTTAATGAATGTAATTAGTAAATCTGATGTTTTTGCAGAAAACAAGCTCTTTGCTACCTTAGATACTACGGTGCGGAAAGTGGTGATTAAAAATATTCCGTTTTTATTAACCGATACCGTTGGTTTTATTAGAAAATTACCTACACAATTGGTAGAATCGTTTAAATCTACTTTAGATGAGGTTCGTGAAGCCGATTTGTTATTGCATGTTGTAGATATTTCGCATAAAAATTTTGAAGACCACATTGCTTCGGTTAATCTGATTTTAAAAGAAATAAAAGCCGATGATAAACCTGTTTTAATGGTGTTTAATAAAATTGATGCATATCAGCCAGAAATTATTGATGAAGATGATATAATTACCGAAAAAACAAAACTACATTACACTATTGATGAATGGGAAAAAACATGGATGAATACTACCGATAACCAAGCAGTATTTATCTCAGCTTTAAATAAAGGCAACTTAGAACAGTTTAAAGAGGTAACTTATGAAGCGGTAAAAACAATTCATAAAACACGTTTTCCGTATCATGATTATTTGTATTATGAATATGATGAGAATGGGGA
>CAYPAK010000151.1:0-4486 GCA_964408665.1 uncultured Flavobacteriaceae bacterium
GAATTTAAGCTTAGTACTGAAGCTAATCCAAAGATAAATAATTTTGTTTTCATTTTTTTAGGTATTTTAGTTAAAAAGATAGGCAAAGATATTCGTTTTTTTAATAGTCTATTGTTACAAATGTTACGTTTACTCAAGGAAAGTTATATGTAACGATTGATGCTATGGGATGTTAAACGAATATAACAACAAAAACCCGCTGAAAATTAAAATTTCAGCAGGGTTTTATAATTATAAGGCTTGTTAATTCTCAAAGACCAATTTACCGTCTTTATAATCAATATTAACATGGCTATCGGTTGTTATTTTTCCTGCTAATATTTCTTTAGAAAGCTCGTTGAGTATTTCGTGCTGTATTGCTCGTTTTATAGGTCTAGCTCCAAACTGTGGGTCAAAACCTACTTTGGCAATATGTGCAACTGCTTTGTCTGTAATACGCAAAGTAATACCGTTTTTAGCAAGTTTACGTTCCAAATTAGTTAATTGTATTTTTACAATCTGCTTAATCTCCATTTCATTAAGAGGGGTAAACATCACGATTTCATCTATTCTATTTAAGAACTCTGGTCGTATTTGTTTTTTAAGCAGAGCCAATACTTCTTGCTCAGCAACTTGCATTACTTTTTTGCGTTCCTCCATTTTTATGCCGTCTAGCTTCTCTTGGAGTATATGTGCACCCATATTAGAAGTCATAATGATTATGGTATTTCTAAAATCGGCGGTACGTCCTTTATTATCGGTTAAACGTCCTTCGTCAAGTACTTGCAGTAAGATATTGAACGTATCAGGATGCGCTTTTTCTATTTCATCAAGGAGAATCACCGAATAGGGTTTTCTACGTACTGCTTCGGTAAGTTGCCCACCTTCATCATAACCTACATAGCCTGGAGGCGCTCCTACTAAGCGGCTCACACTATGTTTTTCTTGATATTCACTCATATCTATGCGTGTAAGTGCTTTGTCTGAATCAAAAAGATATTCTGCCAGGGCTTTAGCAAGTTCTGTTTTTCCAACTCCTGTTGTTCCTAAAAACAAGAAGGAACCTATTGGTCTATTATTGTCTTGTAATCCTGCGCGAGAACGTCTTACAGCGTCCGCAACAGCTTGTATTCCTTCTTCTTGTCCTACTACGCGCTTGTGTAATTCTTCTTCAAGATAAAGCAGTTTTTCACGTTCACTTTGTAGCATTTTGGTAACAGGTATTCCTGTCCATTTGGCTACTACTTCTGCTACATCTTCGCGAGTTACTTCTTCTTTAACTAAAGCATTTTCTTTTAGCGAAGCAAATTCTTCTTGTAGCTGTGTTAGCTTTTCTTCTAATGCTTTTAGTCTTCCATAACGAATTTCGGCTACTAAACCATAGTTACCATCACGTTCTGCTTGAGCAGCTTCTAGTTTGGCTTGCTCAATATCATTTTTTGCTTGGTTAATCTCGTCAAGCAAATCTTTTTCACGTTTCCATTTGGCATAAATACTATCGCGCTCATTTTTAAGATTAGCCAATTCTTCTTTGAGTTTGTCCAGTTTCTTTTGGTCTTTCTCTCGTTTTATGGCTTCTATCTCTATTTCGATTTGCATAATTTTTCTATCCAAAACATCCAATTCTTCGGGTTTAGAATTGATTTCCATACGCAGTTTTGCTGCTGCTTCATCCATTAAATCAATGGCTTTATCTGGAAGAAATCTATCAGAAATATAGCGTTGCGAAAGTTCTACTGCTGCTATTACAGCACCATCGGTAATCAATACTTTATGGTGCGATTCGTACTTGTCTTTGATACCACGAAGTATAGAAATAGCCGATTCGGTATCGGGTTCATCTACCTGTACTTTTTGAAAACGGCGTTCTAAGGCTTTGTCTTTTTCAAAGTATTTTTGATATTCGTCTAATGTGGTTGCGCCAATAGCTCTTAGCTCTCCACGCGCTAAAGCAGGCTTCAAAATATTAGCCGCATCCATAGCGCCTTGCCCGCCACCAGCACCTACTAGCGTGTGAATTTCATCTATAAAAAGTATAATAGTTCCGTCTGCTCCTTGTACTTCTTTTACTACTGCTTTAAGGCGTTCTTCAAATTCACCTTTGTATTTTGCACCTGCAATAAGTGCTCCCATATCTAAGGAATAAATGGTTTTTCCTTTGATATTTTCTGGAACATCACCTTTTATGATACGATGCGCTAAACCTTCTACAATAGCGGTTTTTCCTGTCCCTGGTTCTCCTATAAGCATTGGGTTGTTTTTGCTTCTACGAGATAAAATTTGTAGCATACGGCGTATCTCATCATTACGCCCAATTACAGGGTCTAATTTGCCTGACTGTGCAAGTTCATTTAGATTTTTGGCATATTTGTTTAATGAGTTATAAGTTTCTTCGGCATTTTGTGAAGTTACTTTATTGCCTTTGCGCAATTCTTGAATAGCAGCTTCCAAGCCTTTTTTATCAATTCCGTTATCTTTTAATAAACGAGCTACAGCATCTTTTTGGTTGAACATAGCTAGCAATAAATGCTCTAAGGAGACGTATTCATCTTGCATTTTTTTTGCAATAGTACTTGCTTGTAATAGTGTTTTGTTTGCGGTTTTAGAAAGCATTATTTCGCCACCTTCTACTTTAGGATAGCTGTTTATGATGTTTTCTAAAGTGCTTTTAAATAAATCGGTATTTACACCTAATTTACTTAGAATAAATGGCAATACATTCTCATCTACTTCAAAAATAGCTTTGAGTATATGTCCATTTTCTATTTGTTGCTGTCCAAATCCTTGTACAATTTCTTGTGCTTTTTGAATAGCTTCTTGTGCTTTTATGGTAAAATTATTAAAGTTCATTATAGTATATTTTTAAGTTATTATCTATTTTTAATGAATAAGTTGCAAAAAATAAACCATAAGTAATATGCAGTCAAAATGGCTGTAAGTTACTGTTTTTGCTGACTTTATTTCCGATTATTAACTTTTAAACTGACATATTAACATAAAATTAACTACTATAATAGTTGTATAACTACAAAAGTAGTTATATATTTGCCACGCAAACGGAAAAGCGTTTTGTAGCTTTAGCATTGCTAATGCAATCAGAGCGCTTTTATAATAAAAGATAAAAAGATGAAAAACACCTTAACGAATAAAGAGGAAGAAATAATGCAACTATTATGGAAGCTAGAAAAAGCCTTTGTAAAAGAGATTTTGGCTGCTTTCCCTAGTCCAAAACCACATTATAATACCATTTCTACAACTATTAGAAAAATGGAAGATAAGGGTTTTGTAAAACATATTGCCTTTGGTAAAACGCATCAGTATTATCCTGCAATTGATAAAGAAACATATAGAACTCGTTTTATGAAAGAAACGATTTCTAATTATTTTGAAAACTCGTATGCTAATGCGGTTTCTTTTTTTGCTGAGCAAGAAAAAATATCGGTAGAAGAGCTTAAAGAAATTATTAAACTCATAGAAAATAAATAAGTATGGACTATTTATATAAAGCAACATTATTACTGAGTATCTTTTATTTATTTTATAAAATAGTATTAGAAAAAGAAACTTTTTTTC
This sequence comes from uncultured Flavobacteriaceae bacterium, assembly GCA_964408665.1. Taxonomy (GTDB): domain Bacteria; phylum Bacteroidota; class Bacteroidia; order Flavobacteriales; family Flavobacteriaceae; genus JALSVQ01. The sequence continues at coordinate 3,553 of CAYPAK010000151.1, forward strand.
AAACTAATCGTTGGTATTTATTGCTTGGGTTAATTTTTACCACGTTGCTTCCTTTGGTAGTTATCCCTACATATAGGGAAGTTGTAATACAAGCGTTTGCTACAGATTTCACTACAAATTCACGTGTATTGCATAAAGAAACAACATCGTTTACTAGTAGAGATGTATTGTGGTTTGCTTATTGGCTTGGCGTGTTTTTCTTCTCGCTTAAATATTTTGTCAGTTTAGTATCCTTATTTCGTTTGCTTTATAACGAATCGTGGAGACGAGAGGGTAAATATATTTTTATAGATACGAAGAAAAACAGTTCGCCTTTTTCCTTTTTAAATTTTATTGTGATAAATAGCAATCAATTTAATACCACAGAATTACAAGGAGTAATTGCTCATGAAAAAGTTCATGTAAATCAGTTTCATACTATAGATTTGTTACTGATAAATCTTGTTCAAATCTTATTGTGGTTCAATCCATTGGTTTGGCTTTATAAGCGAGCATTACAGCAAAATTTAGAGTACATTGCCGATACAGCAGCACAAGCTGAGGTTTCTAATCCAAAAGCATATCAATACTTGTTGCTAAAAACAAGTACAACCATACAACCGTTTGCACAGCGTACCAATTTTTACAATTCATTAATTAAAAAACGTATTATTATGTTGCAAAAAAATCAATCCAAAAAACAAAACAAACTGAAGTATTTATTAATGCTTCCACTTTTAGGTGCTTTCCTCTTTTCGTTTAATCGTAAAGAAGTGATTAATTATGTCGTAGAAAAACCTAGTAAATCAGCAGAAATTGCACAATCAAAAAGCAATACCGATTTGGTTATTTCTATTACTAAAAACACAAGTAATTCAGCACTGACAACTTACCAGAAACAGTTTGAAGAAGCAGGTATTATTTTTAGCTATTCAGGTATTAAAAGAAATAAAAA
>CAYPAK010000152.1:0-3002 GCA_964408665.1 uncultured Flavobacteriaceae bacterium
AAAGACTTTATCTAAAAACGCGTAAAAGTTTTTAATTTTAATTTTAACTCGAAATAATTAGTTTTATTTTTAAACATAAAAACTCAAAATAAGTTAAAAGAAAATTAAATCTATAGGAATACAAATTAAAACATGTATTTTTGTTTTTTATGTAAAAAAATATGGATACCGCTTTAGTAATTATACCTACTTATAACGAGATTGAAAACATCGAAAAGATAATTCGTGCTGTTTTTGCTTTAGAACAAGCTTTTGATATTCTTGTAGTAGATGACAATTCTCCAGATGGTACCGCACAAAAAGTAAAAGAATTACAAAAAGAATTTTCACAATTACAACTAACCGTAAGAGCAAAAAAAGAAGGGCTCGGTTTGGCTTATATTCACGGATTTGAATGGGCTTTAGCCAAAGACTATACTATAATAGTAGAAATGGATGCTGATTTTTCACACGATCCTAAAGATTTACCAAGACTATATAATAGTATCAAAAACGGTGCAGATGTGGCTGTTGGCTCTCGTTATGTAAATGGTATTGCTGTGGTAAACTGGGACATGACACGCTTAATGCTTTCGTATTTTGCTTCTAAATATGTACACCTTATTACTAGAATTCCTATAAAAGATACTACCGCAGGTTTTGTGGCTTATAAACGTGAAGTTTTAGAAAAAATAGTTTTGCGTAAGATAAAATTTGTAGGCTACGCCTTTCAGATAGAAATGAAATTCAAGGCTTGGAAATTAGGGTTCAATGTAGTAGAAGTGCCTGTTATTTTTACAGACAGAACCGCTGGAGAGTCCAAAATGCATGGCGGCATTATAGCCGAAGGTGTTTTTGGCGTAATCCAAATGAAACTTATTAGTTTATTTTCTAAAAAGCATTAATAATGAAACAGTTACTTTTACTTTTTTTTGTATTATTTAGTCTATTTTCTTGCCAAGAGAATGCATTTATTCCTAAACCCAAAAAGAAAATATCTCCTGATAAAATGAGTGAAATTTTAGTAGATTATTACCTCTCACAAGCGTATAGTAATGATGCTAAAAAAGAGAAAGGCAAAGGTAAAGGCAAGCGTAAAGCAATCAATCCAAGTGCTTTTATTTATAAAAAATACCAAATAGATAGTTTGCAGTTTATTTCTAATATGAATTATTATCTTTCTCAAGAAGATGTTATTTTAACTATTTTTGAAAATGCAGACAAGCAACTGCAAGAAAAGAAGGCTTTTTATGAAAATAAAAAACACGTCAATGACAGTTTAAAGAAAGTTAAGAATACTAAAAAGAAAAAATTATTGCACGAGAAATTACAGTTAGAAAAGAAAAAATACACCGAAGTTCCTAAGCAGTAGCGTTTTTTAAATTTATACGAATTTTGTAGGTAGAATTAGTCGGAATTCCCTGTTTTAAAGCAGGAGAAATAGACGGAATTTCGTTTATTTTTTCTTTTAATAATAGTATAAAATCGCTGGTTAAATCTGCTTTGTTTTCAATTTTTTCAACAGTAAAATTCCCTTTAGTATCAATTTTTACATAAATAAAAAACGAGTCAACACCAAGTGTGTCATCTAATATTATAGTATCCAATTGCTCTTGAACAGTTGTAGTTAACTCTTTATAAAAACAGGATTTTTTGTCCATTTCATCAGCACAAGAATCAAACGCTGGATAATTATCTATAGTGGTTAAATCTAATTCTTTTAGCAAGTCAATTTGCGGCTTCTTTGACGAAGAAGTACAATTAGACAAGGCTATACTGACAAATAATATAATGAGTGTTTTTTTCATAATTATGATAATATAACTCCGAGATAACTTTCTTATCTCGGAGTCTAAATTAATTATAAAGTTCCTCTACGAGCTTGCTCTGCTTCTATAGATTCAAATAAGGCTTTAAAGTTTCCTTTTCCAAAAGATTGTGCACCTTTACGCTGAATTATTTCAAAGAAAAGCGTTGGTCTATCGGTTAGTGGTTTTGTGAAAATTTGCAGTAAATATCCTTCATCATCACGATCTACCATAATACCATGTTTTTTGAGCAAGTCCATATCTTCGGCTATCTCACCTACACGCTCGCCTACGGTATCATAATATGCCCCTGGCACATACAGAAACTCCACTCCTCTTTTTTTCATTTCAGAAACAGTAAACACAATATCATCGGTAGCTACAGCGATATGCTGTACGCCTGCTCCGCCATAGAAATCTAGGTATTCTTCTATCTGCGACTTTTTCTTTCCTTTTGCAGGTTCGTTAATTGGAAACTTTATACGTCCGTTTCCATTGGTCATTACCTTACTCATCAGCGCCGTATATTCGGTAGAAATATCTTTATCATCAAAGGAGATAAGCTGTGCAAAACCCATCACATCTTTGTAGAATTTGCCCCAAACATTCATTTGATTCCAACCTACATTTCCTACCATATGGTCTATAAATTTTAAACCGCAAGATGCTGGATTATAATGGCTTTCCCATTTTTCAAATTTTGGTAAAAACACACCATTGTAGTTCTTGCGTTCTACAAATATATGTACGGTATCGCCATAAGTATGTATTCCTGCTCGTACTACTTCGCCATCAGTATCTTGTTCTACTCGTGGTTCAAAATAAGATTTTGCACCTCTTTTAGTGGTTTCCTCCCAAGATTTACGGGCATCTTCTACCCAAAGCGCTACGACTTTTACGCCATCACCGTGTTTGGCAATATGCTCAAAAATTTCTTGATTTTCGGTATTAGGCATTGGCGTGGTAAAGACCAGTTTTATTTTGTCTTGCACCACAACATAACTCGTTCTGTCGGTCATACCTGTTTCTAGGCCTGCATAAGCTAGCGATTGAAAGCCTAGTGCTGTTTTGTAGAAATGTGCTGCTTGTTTTGCATTGCCCACATAATATTCTACATAATCCGTTCCCATTATAGGAAGAAAATCTTCGGCTTCATCAAATATTTTTTCTAAGCCGTAATTAAGGTTTTTTATATTTTTTAAATTCATCTTTTTT
>CAYPAK010000152.1:3102-4432 GCA_964408665.1 uncultured Flavobacteriaceae bacterium
TTCAAGGCCTCTTCGGTAATCATAACTGGTTTAAAAGGATCTATCATAACCGCCATTTCTTCGGTTTTTGTTTTTCCAACACTTCGTTCTATTGCTCCAGGATGTGGCCCGTGAGGTATTCCACCTGTATGTAGCGTAAATTGTCCTTCTTTTATATTGTTTCTACTCATAAAATCGCCATCAACATAGTATAATATTTCATCAGAATCTATATTGCTGTGATGATATGGTGCAGGGACAGACTCTGGATGATAGTCATACATTCTTGGCACAAAAGAACATACTACAAAACCTGCCGCTTCCCATTGTTGGTGGATTGGCGGTGGCAAATGCACACGACCTGTTATAGGTTCAAAATCGAATATAGAAAAAGCATACGGATAGTGAAAACCGTCCCAACCGATTACATCAAATGGGTGATTTTTATGCGTATATTCATAAAGTATTCCTTGTTTTTTAGACAAAATTTTAAATTCGCCCTTTTCATCGTGCGTTTTTAAATTTTGAGGTAATCTAAAATCACGTTCGCAGAAAGGTGAGCTCTCTAGCAACTGGCCAAAATTATTACGATAACGATTGGGTGTATAAATAGGGCTAAACGATTCTATAAAAAGTATTTTATTTTCTTCGGTATCAAAAGCTATTTGATAGGTTGTTCCTCTAGGAATAATTAAATAATCACCATATTTAAAAGCTATTTCGCCATACATTGTATAAAGTATTCCTGAGCCTTTGTGTATAAAAAGCATCTCATCAGCATCACCATTTCTATAAAAATAGTCTTTATTGAAAGTTTTAGGAGCAGCAAGTCCTATATGCAAATCATTATTTACAAAAAATGTTTTTCTACTTGCTATATATTCCTCTTCTTGAGGCAATGAAAAACCTTGAAAACTCATTGCTTTCATATGCTTTTCTATAGCTATTTTGGGCGTCAAATCGGCTACTTTTTTTATCTCACTAACTACCGTTGGCGGATAAAGATGATAGATTAAACTTGACATTCCCGAAAAACCTACTGTACTAAAAAGCTCTTCTTGATAAAGGCTTCCGTCTGGCTTCTTGAACGTAGTATGTCTCTTATGTGGTATTTTTCCTAAGGTGTGATATCTAGGCATTTTATGTTGTTTTTAATTAATTGAAAAATGATATAACTAACTTAAAAAAAGATAATTATTCTGGGCTTCTTTTAATTAAAAATTTCAAGAATGCTAATAAGCCTGTATATTGTTTTGTTTTCATCAGCAACAAATATACAAATTCTTTAGCAAACAAAATAAAAGCACAAACCGTACTAAGGTTTGTGCTTTCAACTCAACAAAACAAACTT
>CAYPAK010000153.1:0-1098 GCA_964408665.1 uncultured Flavobacteriaceae bacterium
ACTAAATCAAGTTTAATGCACTATGTAAAAAGCTACCACTTTAATACTCATCATAATGTTCTCCCAAATTGAAAGAAACAGAGAAGCGTAAGGTGTTATCCAAAGGGTTATTTGCTACTGCAGAAGTAGAAAACAAATACGACAAATCTATTTTTGCTACATTATATTTAAACCCTGCACCTATTGTAAAATATTTACGTGCACCTTTCAATTCATTTTCATGAAAATATCCTGCTCTAAAAGCAAAGGCATCATTATATAAATACTCTGCACCTATAGCATAATTTACTTCTTTCATTTCTTCACTTCCTCCTCCTGGCGCATCACCAAAAGACTGAAACATACCAGATATAAAACCTACATTATCTTCTTTACCTTCTAAAATTTCTTTTGTAGCTGTATCACGTATTGGTGGTGTTGGTACTAATAATTTATTAAATTCTACGGTAACACCTACTTTATTATACGAATCTAACAAAAAGTCAAAACCTCCTCCCAAGCGTAAATTTGTAGGTAAAAAATCAGCTGTATCTTGAGCATCAGAATATTTCATTTTTGGCCCCATATTAGTAAGTGCAAATCCTGCTCTATATCTACCATCAAAAGAAGCTAAAGGCAATTCTTCTGACTGGTAATACCCTGTAATATCTACCGCAAAAGAACTTCCTGCACTTGTGTCTTCACTACCAGGAACACCACTTATTTTAAGGTCTGAACGTAAATAACGCAAGGCAACTCCCATAGAAAATCGGTCACTTAATCGTAACGAATACGAACCGTCTAAGGTTAATTCATTAGGTCTTTCTGTACCTATAGCTTGCCCATATTGTGTAGTTAAATCAATATCACCAAGGCTAAAATATTTTAAACTTACTGCCCAAGCAGAACGGTCATTCATTCTATTATAATAAGTAACATCTCCTAAGAAAATATCATTTACTAATGAGCTTAAATAAGGTGTATAACTTATACCAAAACCTATTTGTTCTGGGGCAAAAGCATATTTAGAGGCATTCCAGTTTTGTGAATAGGTATCTGGTGCTGTTGCTACTCCCATATCTCCCATTCCTGCTGCTCTAGCATCGGGCGAAATCATTA
>CAYPAK010000153.1:1198-4241 GCA_964408665.1 uncultured Flavobacteriaceae bacterium
ACCCCTTTTCCTATTTTATCGCCAAAATCATCTTTTCCATCCCAAGTAATGTCTTTAGAAATAAATCCTTCGGTAATAATCGTTTGATGTTTCTGCCAAATTAATTTTCCTGCCACAGTATATACTTGAATACTTACTTCTAAAGGCTCAAAAGGATGATTGTGCTCAAACCAAAACTGCGTATAGTCTATAAATGGGTTGGGGTAATTAAGCAATCTAGTGATTTCTAAGTCTTCATTATTAATCACTAAAAACTGTATTTCTGCTGAGGATACATTATCAAAAGTATCCCAAGCCGTAAGTTTAAGTGTGTGCAGTCCTGGTTCTAAATTATGAAAAGGATAAGACAGCTCGCCACGTTGGTAAGTATCTGCATCTGCTTGGTAATAATCATTTAGAATAAATGGATTTGCCACATCATCATCTAAAACAGCTACAATATCATGACCGATACCGCCTACGGTATTAATACCGTTTTCATCTTCTAAAACAGCAATAAGTATTGGTGATGCATTGGTTATTTCGCCATTTACAAAATCTTTATCATTCATATAAAGATGAATAACAGGACCATCATTATCTACCGTAGGGTTTGTATTTACGCCTCCTACTTGCAAAGCATGGCTGTAACCTGTATAATCTTTTTTTATGCCGTTTTCTTTGGCATAAAAACTCACTCTACCAGCATCTACAGGGATGATAATATCTCGCGGAACGACAAAATCAAATGTAAAAACACCGTTAGTTACCGTTGCTTCTCCTCTAAAAATAGTTTCCCCTAAGGTTTTAAAATCTAGAATAATTAAATTTCCCGATCCATCGGTTTCATTATCATTACCCAAAGTGTGTCGTTGTATTTTTTTATCAAAAACTGTTGGGTAAACTACACCGTTAAAATTAGATAACAAATTACCATTTTCATCAGTTACTGTTCCTTCCATAGTTACATGGCTCATAGCAGTAAGTACATCGGTGGATTGTGTGATTGGCACACCGTTAATTTTGGTAAGATTTACTTTAGGTTTAGGTATGGCTAAGTGCTGCGCTGGGTCACCAATAAGAAAAATAAGCCTACGCTGTGCTGATGATGTTTCATTTTTTGCCAATCGCAAAGCTTCACCATTGCTATAATAGTTTATGTTTGATGCATAGTTAAACAAATATTTAGAAAGTACTTGATTAAAAGCAGAACCTACATGAATATAGATTTCTCGTGTTGTAGTAATTAAAGCATTTGCCCCGCCATGTTTGTTCCAAAAAACATATTCTCCCGCGGTATTTCGTGCAGGATTATCAAATTTGGTAAACTGACACGTAATAGTTACCATCATATTGAGGTTTTTAGGATTATGCCAATTTTTGATTTCATTGATTCCTAAAATACGTTCATGTGCCCAGCCATTTTCGCCACCATGCCCAAAATAATTCATTACAAGTGCTCCTTTTTCTATACTATTATTAATAGCTACATTCACTTCGGGATAACGAAACCCTCCTGCCGAAGCTTGTTGCAAATACGCATCAGAATATATTTTATTAATATTAAAAAATGGTTTTTGCGTTTCAAGTGTAAGTGCAAGTTGTTCCATACTATTTTGCAGTACACTTTCACTAGAGCGATCTACATCATCGGCTACCATTGTTATTTTGTTTCGCCAATCATTATAGGTGTCTAGCTTTTCATAAGATAATATTTTATCTACTTGCGTCATGTAATCATTGGGAGTTTCGGCAAGTATTCTCCCTACAGCAACATCTAGCAAGCCAATACCTTCAGTCAAGCCCTCATTAGCATCTAATAAACCAAAAAAGTCATCAGAAGGATAAGAAGTTACCAAAGAAAAACTTTCTAAAGATTCAAATATTGGCACATCATTTGTGTTGCCATTTAATAGTTGAATACCTTGATAATCATAAGAAGCATCACCAAACAAACAAAGGTATTTCAAACGATTAGTAGGACTTGAAGCATTATCATAAACATATTTTACAAAATCACGAATGGCTGCTACATCTTTTTTTCCTCCTGAGAACTCATTATATATTTTATCTAAAGTAATTACTTTTACATTCAAATTATCATTATCTCTTCTATATTGTGCTAGTTTTTCTGCAGGAATTGTATAACGCGAATCATTTTTTGTAATTATTAAATAGTCTAAATTTTGAAAAACACCTTGATCATTTAAAAAAATCGTTCCATGCAAGTTTTGTTTTGCCACTTGCGGATTTTCTGTGATTGCTGGCACATAATAATCCGAAGGTAAAACCGTAACATATTTTCGTATTTCGCCTAAATTAGCTTTAAATTTATAAGTAGCTCCTGTGGTATCACTGCTTGCTAATTTTTGCACGTTATACAAATCAGTAACATCCCAAACTTCGGTAATATTACTTGCATTTGAAATAACATATTGCCCAATTCCCATTTGTGCAGCTACAGCTTCATTATAAAACAGGTATTGCTTACTTGTTCCTTTGAGTTCACGTTTAGTTTTAAGTGAAATATAGTCTAAATAGCCTTTCGCAGACGGATTACCCATTTTATCATAATTTAAAACTACAGCAATATCATCAGAAGTAGCATTAAAGGTATCGTCCATTAAAGCACCCCTAGCATAGACACCATCCGCATGATTATAAGCAGCTAAATTCATTGAAGCTACATTTTGCCCATCAGCAGTAACCGAAAAACTACTTGTTGTAGCAGATTCTGCTGCAGTACTAACATTAATAAAAACAGGTTCGCTTGCAATATGGTTTTCAAAAGTAAAATCAAAAGTCTGCTCGGTTTCTATATCAAACAGTTCTCCAAACCAACGTCTTCCTGTGTTAACCAAATTAAATAAAGAAACTTCGTGAAACTGCACTTCATCAAAAGAAGTGATTGTTACTGTTGCCGCTCCTGTTGGTTGTGTTTGCTGCTGAATACGTTTTCCAAAATTTCCTCCTGTACTTATATAGTAGTATGTATTAGGGTCATAAATATGTACAAAAGTTTTGCTTTCTTCATTCCATCCATCAGCGCCTTGCGCATAAAACA
>CAYPAK010000154.1:0-4222 GCA_964408665.1 uncultured Flavobacteriaceae bacterium
CCAGCAACAGTTCCTCCTGCCCAAGCACCATATTCTCCATTACAAGACAGTGCTAATCTAAAAGTGCTTAAAACTCCAGTATTAGTATCACGGTTTGTTATACTAGTGCTATTTAACTGTAAATTCGCCATTTCTGGAACAGTTGTACATTGTAGTGTGTTTGCTGTGTTTGCTGTTTTTTGATATAATGCATAATTATTGTTTTCTCCTCTCGCAAAAAAGGTAGTTTTTTCTCCAACATTTCGTATCATACCGCCAAAACCTTCTTGGGGAGAATAACTCATTCTAAGAATTGATCCAGAACCGTCTGTAGCTTGACCAATGTATGAACGAATATTTGGATACTGTGCTTGTAATTCTGGAACCATTACAGAGGCTTCAGAAACACTATATTTTTTTGTTTTTCCATCAATAGTTGGGATTGTAATAAGCACGCTTGACTGTCTTGCAGACACCACAGACCAATCAGGAACATTAGCTAAATCAGTTAATAATGCCACCTCATTTAACTGAAAAACGTGATAGTTATTGGGTATTTGGTACGCTAAATCAACTGTATTGTTTTTAGTTTGTGGAGCCCATCTGTTTGTTTGTGCTTGTATAGTAGTAATCGAAAATGTGATAAGTACTAAAGCTAAAAAGTGTAATTTTTTAATCATAATTATAAGTATTTTAGAGCAAATATACAGTTTATTATTATTTATAGCTATATTCTCGTTAAAAGTTTGTTAAAAACAAGATTAAGCATTTAAGCTTCTTCAATTTTATTATATTTGTTTAAATTCAATTTTAAACAATAAATAATTATGAACTTAAAGCAGCTAACACTTGTTGTTGCAATGTTAATCAGTTTGACAACGATGGCACAAAAAGTAGCATTTACAGAGTATGATTTAGATAACGGATTACATGTTATTTTACATCAAGACAAATCGGCACCAGTGGTAATCACTTCGGTTATGTATCACGTAGGAGCAAAGGATGAAGACCCTAAAAGAACAGGTTTTGCTCATTTCTTTGAACACTTACTATTTGAAGGGACGGAGAATATCGGTCGTGGCGAATGGTTTAAAATCGTATCTAAACACGGTGGAAAAAACAATGCCAACACTACTGATGATAGAACCTACTATTATGAAGTATTTCCTTCTAATAACCTAGCAACAGGGCTTTGGATGGAATCGGAACGTATGATGCATCCTATAATTAATCAAATAGGTGTAGATACACAAAATGAGGTTGTAAAAGAAGAAAAACGACTTCGTGTAGATAATAGTCCTTATGGGCATTTTATAGAGCAGGTTAAACTACATTTGTTTGATAAACATCCATACAAACACACTACAATAGGTAAAATGGAGCATTTAGACAATGCTACTTTAGCCGAATTTCAAGCGTTTAATAAAAAGTTTTACATCCCTAATAACGCTACGCTTGTAGTAGCTGGAGATATTGAAATTGATGAAGCAAAAAAATTAATTAATGATTATTTTGCTCCAATTCCAAAAGGGAAAGCAATTACACGTCAATCTATTAAAGAAAATCCTATCACCGAAGAAATTCACGGAGAATATCAAGACCCAAACATCAAGCTTCCTGCAATAATGTTGGCTTACCGTACGCCTTCTATGAAAACACGTGATGCTTATGTGTTAGATATGATTTCTTCAGTACTTTCAAGTGGTAAGAGTTCTCGTTTGCAAAAACAACTCGTTGATAAACAGAAGAAAGCCATGATGGTAGGCGCATTTAATATGAGTCAAGAAGACTATAGTATGTATATTGTTTTTGCGATGCCTGTTGGTAAAACGCCATTAACTGAATTACAAACCAGTATGGATAAAGAGATTTCTCGTATTCAAACGGAATTAATTTCTGAAAAAGAATTTGAAAAATTACAAAATAAATTTGAAAACAATTTTGTAAACCAAAATGCTACAGTAGAAGGTATTGCTAATTCATTAGCACGCTATAATATGCTTTATGGAAACACAAATCTTATTAATGACGAAATAAAAATTTACCGTTCTATAACAAGAGAAGAAATAAAAGCAGTTGCTAATAAATACTTAAAAAGCAATCAACGTCTCGTATTAAATTATATACCAAAAGAAAAAAAATAAATCATGAAATATAGAATATTAACCCTAATAGCCGCTATTTTTCTCACTATGAATATGCAAGCTCAAGTAGATAGAAGTAAAGCGCCCGCAGCAGGACCTGCTCCAAAGATAAATTTAGGAACTCCTCAAGAGTTTAAACTTAAAAATGGCATGACAGTTCTCGTTGTAGAAAACCATAAATTACCACGAGTTTCTATGACATTAACTATTGATAATGGCCCTAGTTTTGAAGGTGATAAAGTAGGTGTAAGCTCCATGCTAAGTGCTATGCTTGGTACAGGAATGGAAGGAATGACCAAAGATGAATTTAATGAAGCAGTAGATTATAAAGGAGCAAGAATTAATTTCTGGAGCTCAGGAGCTCGTATGAGTAGTTTGTCTAAATATTACCCAGAAATAATGAAATTAATGGCAAATGCTGTTATTAAACCTAAATTTACCGAGGAAGAATTTAAAAGTGAAAAAGATAAACATATAACAGGACTTAAATCTAGCGAAAAAAGTGCGGATGCCATCAATAGTAATGTACAAGGTGCTTTACTTTTTGGAAAAAATCATCCTTATGGCGAGTTTGAAACCGTAAAAAGTGCAGAAAACTTAGCACTTCAAGATGTTACTGATTATTATAATAAATACTATCGTCCAAATAATGCTTATCTTGTAATAGTAGGTGATGTTGACTTTAAAACAGTAAAAAAACAAGTAAAAAAAGCCTTTAAATCTTGGAAAGCTGCCGATGGAGTACCAAAAGCTAAAATGCCTGAGGTAAAAAATGTAGATGAAATAGAAATAGACTTTGTTAATCTTCCAGATGCTGTACAGTCTAAAGTATTTGCGTTAAGCGCTACTCATCTTACAATGAATGATGCAGACTATTTCCCAGTACTTATTGCTAACAAAATATTTGGAGGAGATTTTAATTCATACCTTAATATGAATTTAAGAGAGGCACATGCTTATACTTACGGAGCGCGATCAAGTATTCGTCCTGATAAATATATTTCTAAATTTAGTGCAGGAGCAAGTGTACGAAATGAAGTTACCGATAGCACGGTAGTGCAAATTCTTAAAGAATTAAAACGTGTTAGAACAGAAAAAGTTGACCCTGAAATGCTTAAAACAGTAAAAGCAAGTTATACAGGAAAATTTGTAATGGGCGTTCAAAAACCCAACACAGTTGCACGCTATGCTTTAAACATTAAGAAAAATGATTTACCAGCAGATTTCTACGAAAAATATTTAGCTAAAATAGACGCTGTTACCGCAGATGATGTAATGCGAGTAGCTAAAAAATATTTTAATTATGATAATACGCGTATTCTAGTTATAGGTAAAGCAATAGATGTGTTGCCAAACCTAGAAAAATTACCTTACACGATTAATTATTATGATAAAGAAGCAAATCCTACAGATAAGCCAGAGCTTAAAAAAGAAGTTCCTGCAGGTGTAACGGTAGCTACTGTTATTGATAATTATTTTAAAGCCATAGGAGGTAAAGATAAAGTAAGCCAAATAAAAACGAAAAAGATTGTAGCCGAAATGAAAGTAAAAGGGCCACAAGGAGAAATGGCTATGGAAATAGAAACGATGAGTATGGCGCCAAACAAATCTAAAACTATTGTGAAAGTAATGGGAATGGAAATGGTTACTATGTTTGATGGAGAAAAAGGGTATAAACCAGCAGGAATGGGGCAAACAAAAGCGTTTACCGCAGCGGAAATTGCAGAAGCTAAGCAAAAAACAGAACCATTTTCAGAGTTTGCAGTACTTACTAGTGATGCAAAATTAGATGGTATAGAAAACGTGGATGGTAAAGATATGTATGTTATCATACATAATGGTGCAAAACTATATTACAATGTGGCTACGGGCTTAAAAAACCGTATAGTAAAAACAGATAAAGCACCTAATGGTAAAACGGTAACTGTAACCGTTATTTATGATGATTACCGTGATGTGGATGGTGTAAAAATACCATTTATAATGAATACCACGCAAAGTATGGGAGCAAGGTCTCAAGAAATGCCTGCAACTGTTAAAACAGTAGAACTAAACAAAGGTGTGACCGAAGCAGATTTTAAATAAAAGAATTATTTTTA
>CAYPAK010000155.1:0-1462 GCA_964408665.1 uncultured Flavobacteriaceae bacterium
TGCAAATATATAAAAAATAGCATTATGATACGATATGATACGTAAATATTCGGTTATGATACGTGATTTTTTATATAGTACAACTTCTCTTACGCTATAAAGCGAAGCGGTCTTTTGTAAGAAATACTACTAATCAATCATTTCAAAACGCGTATAAGGCACTAATGCTTTTGGTATTTTTATACCTTCTGGTGTTTGGCAGTTTTCTAATAAACCTGCAAGTACACGCGGTAAAGCAAGTGAGCTACCATTAAGTGTGTGTGCCAGATGACGTTTACCATCACTATCTTTAAAACGCAGTTTTAAACGGTTTGCTTGAAAGGTTTCAAAATTAGAAACAGAAGAAATCTCTAACCAACGCTCTTGCGCGGTAGAATAGACCTCAAAATCATAAGTAAGTGCTGAGGTAAAACCTAAATCACCTCCACAAAGACGTAAAATACGATAAGGCAACTCTAATTCTTCCAAAATTCCTTTGATATGCTCAACCATACCGTCTAAAGCTTTATAAGAATTATCAGGATGTTCCAAACGAACAATTTCTACTTTGTCAAATTGGTGTAACCTGTTCAGTCCGCGAACATGTGCACCATAAGAACCTGCTTCACGTCTAAAACACGGTGTGTAAGCGGTGTTGGTAATAGGAAAATCTTTTTCGTTTAGCATTACATTTCGGTACATATTAGTAACAGGAACTTCTGCTGTAGGAATAAGGTATAAATCATCTTTTGCATCGTGATACATCTGTCCTTCTTTGTCTGGAAGTTGTCCTGTTCCTCGTCCAGAGGCTTCATTAACCAAATATGGTGGTTGCACTTCTAGATAACCTGCTTCGGTGTTTTTGTCTAAAAAATAAGCTATTAAAGCGCGTTGCAATTTTGCTCCTTTACCTTTGTAAACAGGAAAACCAGCTCCTGCTATTTTTACACCCATTTCAAAATCTATAATATCATATTTTTTGGCTAGCTCCCAATGTGGCATTGCAGCATCGTGAAGTGTAGGGATAGTTCCATGTTCAAAAATAACCTCATTATCTTCATCAGTATTTCCTGTAGGAACACTTGGGTGAGGAATATTAGGTATTAGATATAAAAGATTTTGCAGTTCTGTAGCAACTACTTGCATTTCTTCTTGCTTTTGCTTAGTAGTTTCTTTTAATTGAACGGTTTTTTCTTTTAATAAATTGGCTTTTTGTGTTTCTCCATTTTTAAAGAAATTACCTATTTCCTTAGACAAGCTGTTACTTTCGGCTAATAATTGATCAACTGCTGTTTGTAGCGCGCGTCTGGAAGTGTCTGCTTCTAATACTTTTGTTATGATTTCTTCAGCATTTTTGAAGTTTCTTACGGCTAAACCCTTTAGCACACGCGCTGTGTTTTCTCTGATAAAAGCTACTTGTAACATGGTTATTTTATTTTAATTTTTTTTAATGAAAAGCAAAATTACAATTTTTTATTTGGGC
>CAYPAK010000155.1:1562-4214 GCA_964408665.1 uncultured Flavobacteriaceae bacterium
TAATACCTATAATAATCAGGTTTAAAAGGCCCTTCTTTTTTCACACCGATATAAGCAGCTTGTTCATCATCAAGTTCGTCAAGTTCTGCACCAACGCGTGCTAAATGCAAAGCAGCTACTTTTTCATCAAGATGTTTTGGAAGCATATATACTTTGTTTTCGTAGTTTTCTGGATTGTTCCAAAGCTCCATTTGCGCTAATGTTTGATTAGCAAAAGAGTTACTCATTACAAAACTAGGATGTCCTGTGGCGCAACCTAAATTTACCAAGCGTCCTTCTGCTAGAATAATAATTTCTTTATCATCTATAGTGTAAAGATCTACTTGTGGTTTTATAGTGTTTTTGGTGTGTCCGTAGTTTTTGTTAAGCCAAGCCATATCTAGTTCATTATCAAAATGACCAATATTACAAATTATAGCCTTATCGCGTGCCATTTTAAAATGTCTTGCTTTGATAATGTCTTTGTTTCCTGTAGTAGTGATTATAATATCTGCTTTACCTGCTACATTGTCCATTTTACGAACCTCAAAACCTTCCATTGCTGCTTGCAAAGCGCAGATTGGGTCTATTTCGGTAACAATTACACGAGCGCCTGCTCCTTTGAAAGATGCCGCAGTTCCTTTTCCTACATCGCCATAACCAGCTACTACTACTACTTTACCAGCTATCATGGTGTCTGTTGCTCTTCGTATAGCATCTACTGCACTTTCTCTACAGCCGTATTTATTATCAAATTTAGATTTGGTTACACTGTCATTTACATTGATAGCGGGAATAGGTAAAGTGCCTTTTTCCATACGCTCATATAAACGGTGAACTCCTGTTGTAGTTTCTTCAGAGAGCCCTTTGATATCTTTTACTAATTCAGGATATCTATCTAAAACCATATTGGTTAAATCACCTCCATCATCTAAAATAAGGTTTAATGGTTTTCTGTCTTCTCCAAAGAAAAGCGTTTGCTCTATACACCAATCAAATTCTTCTTCATTCATTCCTTTCCAAGCATATACTGCTATTCCTGCATCGGCAATAGCTGCTGCTGCTTGGTCTTGCGTAGAGAATATATTACAAGAACTCCACGTTACCTCAGCACCAAGCGCCACAAGTGTTTCTATAAGCACAGCGGTTTGTATAGTCATATGCAAACAACCAGCTATACGAGCACCTTTTAGGGGCTGTTCTGCTCCATATTCTTCGCGAAGACTCATTAAACCAGGCATTTCTGCTTCGGCTAGATGTATTTCTTTTCTTCCCCAAGCTGCTAGACTAATATCCTTTACTTTGTGTTTTAGGAATGTTCCTGCTGTTTTTTGCATAATTTCTTGTATTTTTGTTTAATAATTTTGCTACAAATGTAACGCAAAATAATTATTTATTAAACTATTTAACAAACTCTTATAGTGCCTTTTTTAAAAAAAATAATACATCAAGCGGATACTACTATTTATATCTGGCAAATAACAGAAACGATAAGCACTTTAAAAAAAGAACTTCGCTTAAATATTAGCAGTAAACAGAAGTATAAGTTCCTTCGAACTAAAGCACATAAAAAACAGTTTTTGGCAACGCAACAACTCTTACAACTAGCAGGTTTAAATAGTTATTATTTGTATTATGATAAAAACGGAAAGCCTTTTTTAAATAATGGTTTGTATATCTCAATTTCTCATAACAATGATTATGCAGTTTTAGCAATCTCTAAAAAAAATATAGGTGTAGACATTGAACAAAAACAAACGAAATTACAACGTGTTGCTTCTAAATTTATAGGAAGTGAAAAAGAATTTATTACAACTAATGATTTGGTATATTTAACCAAAATATGGACTGCCAAAGAGGCAATTTATAAACTAAAAAACCACAAGGGACTTTCGTTTAAAGAAAATATACATATTAAATCCTTTTTAAAGGATGAAATGCATACAAAAGGAATTATTTCTATTGATAATAAAGAAGAATTGCTTAAAATCTATTATTTTAATTTTGAAAATAGTATTT
Source organism: uncultured Flavobacteriaceae bacterium (assembly GCA_964408665.1). Taxonomy (GTDB): domain Bacteria; phylum Bacteroidota; class Bacteroidia; order Flavobacteriales; family Flavobacteriaceae; genus JALSVQ01. The sequence continues at coordinate 3,561 of CAYPAK010000155.1, forward strand.
TAGCCCTTGCAATTTAATGCTACTTATGACTATTTATAATACCTTATTATCCGCAAGAAAAAACAAGCAAAAATTGCTTGCTATTTTACTTGATCCTGACAAAGTTAGTCTAGACGGTATAGCTAAAACGGTTGAGAGAATAAGCAATTTAAACGCTGATTTTATTTTTGTAGGCGGTAGTTTGCTTTTTACAAATCACCTTGATGAATTGCTAAAAACTATTAAAAAAGAAACTACTATTCCTGTGGTGCTATTCCCAGGAAGTGCTATGCAAATAAGCCCAAATGCAGATGCTATTTTGTTTTTAAACCTTATTTCTGGAAGAAACCCAGAGTATTTAATCAGTAATCAAGTTATTGCAGCGCCTTTGCTTAAACAAACAACACTTGAAGTACTTTCTACTTCGTATTTACTAATAGCAAGCGGTCGTGAAACAACAGCTTCTTATATATCCAATACCAAACCTATTCCTGCACACAAACCAGAAATAGCTACGGCTACAGCATTAGCAGGTTTTTATATCGGTCACAAAATCATTTATCTTGATGGTGGAAGTGGTGCTTTAAATCCTGTTCCTAAAGAAATGATAAAACAAGTTGCCACAACGGTAGATTCTCCACTAATTATTGGTGGCGGCATACGTACCAAAAAACA
>CAYPAK010000156.1:0-4131 GCA_964408665.1 uncultured Flavobacteriaceae bacterium
ATAGTAAATGGATTTTAGTTTTAACTAGTTTTTGCAAATTCTACTAAAAATTGAAACGAATACTTGCTATTAGCTGTGATGGACGGATGATATAATTGGTTTCAAGGCTTGCAAAATCGTTTATGATTTTTTGAGTGTAGCTCTTATTGTTCAAAACATTATTCCATTTTAAAACATAGTCAAGTTTTCGTTTTTTGTCTGAATAATGATAATTTATAGTGTAGAAATAGTCTTGCTGACTACGGTTATCATATAAATTGGCTTCTAAGCCTATATAATGATTATTTATAGGGAAGTAATCTAGTTTTAATGTATAATTGCTGTTAAGTAATTTTATTTTTTCTAAAGTTCCTTGCTGAAATGTTGTATTTGTAAGGATGGCGTCTAAAGATAGTGCTATTTTATCGGTTAAATCAATATTAAATGCTGTTTTGATGTAGCTGCTATTTACTGTTGTTTTAGTTAAAACGGTATTAAGAATTATAGGTTTTTCTATTGTAGAAAAGTTAATAGTTGTAGCAAGCATTGTTTTATATTTGTCAAAGTATTTGCTAGCACGTAGGTTTAAACTTTTTGTGACTTTGGTATTGTCTTGTAATAAAAAACCCGTAGTAGTTGCGCCATTTGAACCAAAAACACTTTTGTAAGTAAGGTTAGAACTAGCTACAAGATAGCTATAATTTGTAGCAAAAAAAGTATTAATTAATGGGTTTCTAAAACGAAATCCAAAATAAGAACTTTGGGCAATAACAACCTCCAAAGGAACATTATAGCGTTTTATACTGTTATATTTATAAAGTATGTAATTGGCATACTGCTTATTTATTTTGCCAAAATGATGCTTACTAGATAATCCTGTAGAAACACGCCAAAAACTATTGATTTCGTAAGAAATAGTAAGTCTTGGATCAAATGTAACTTTATGTAATGTATTAGTGTCATTACCCTTGCTAATAGTGATATATTGAATAGGTGTTTGTAGTGCAACACGCCATTTCTTTTGCTTATAAAGACTCCTTAATTTGCCATAAACAATAGCTATTTTGAAGTCAAAATTATTAATAAAATCATTTCCTAGTGTGTTTTCTAAACCATTATTCCATATAGTAATATGACTTTGCAAAGCTTCTTTTTTTAAAGTAAATCCTATTTTAGGCTCAAATGTGATATGCTTTAATGCCTTTGTAATTCCTAATGAGTTGTCTGTTGAAAATGTATTTAGTTGTAAATTTTGACTTACTTTATCAAATGAATTCCCTCCATTAAATACATTTTCAAAAACAGGAGCTGCAATATCAAGCGTTTCCAATGCGTTTTTATAAATAATATTTGATTGTATGACAACAAGTTGCTTTTTTATGGGTTTTATCCATTTAAGTTTATTGCTAATAGTAGTTGTATTATTGGTTTCTTCTTGGTTTATAGCATTGCTATTATTTAATAAATACCCTTTGTTAGTATTCCAATTTATAGCCAATGCTAAATCATTTTTAAAAAAGCCCTTTGTTCTATTCTTTTCAATAATAAAATTATTCTTTAGCCTATTATAAAACCGTTTATTGTCTATTTTTTCTATAAAATAAATAGTATTATTAGGTGTGCTAATAGTAGTAAATTGCTTTGCGTGTTCTTGCTGATAGTCTGTATTAAAAGAGCTGTTTATTTTGTATAATGTCTTTTCATGTTTTAACAGATAGTTTATACTAAAAAGATGGATATTATTGTCAAGCCAACGTTTTTTGTGAAAAGGAGGCTTTGAACTACTTGCAATACTTAAATAGTCCGCATGTGATGCTAACGTTATTCCAGAAATAAAATCGTCTAAGGTTAATCGTTTGGTTTCATTTGCAATATCATCTCCGGTATTATTTGCTTGATACGTACTTATTAATTGTTGTTTTTTACTAAAAAACATAGGTGATATGTTAGTATTCCATAATAAAGGACTTAGCCCTGCTCCCAATGTAGCTGTTCCTGTTCGTGTGATACCTTTTTTAAGTTTAATATTAAGTGATGTTCTGTCGCTAAACACCAAACTATCCAATACTTTTATAGGTTGGTGGTTTTCTAGTATTTGCACTTTGGACACGGCATTTGCTGGCAGGTTATTATTAGCAAGATTGTATCTGCCTTCTAAGAGATCTAGTCCTTCTATATAGTATTTTTGTATAGGCTCACCTTGGTATAATATTTTGCCATCTTGTAGCACTTCTATACCAGGCATTTTGGCTAGCACATCGGAAATAACACGATCATTTTTTCCTTTAAAACTCGTTACAGAGTAACTCAAAGTATCACCTCTTTTCTGAATAGCTTGTGATTTCAAAACAATTTCCCTTAGTTCTTCTGCATTCGGTTTTAAATAAAAATTCAAGTATTTATCAGTAGTGATTAGCTGTTTTTTTTGCTTAGTAAAACCCATAAAAGAAGCCGTAACTTGCAAAGAATCCGTAGAAATATCTAATTCTAATTCATAATAACCCTTAGCGTTACTTATAGCATAACTTAGCACATTCTTTTTATTATTATTACTAACTATTATTGTAGCACCTGAAAGGCTTTGTTTTTGCTCATCAAAAACAAAGCCTTTTAAGATTTTTTGAGCATTACCATAAAAATTTAAAAATAGTAATGCAAAGCCAATTATACTATTTCTTTTTTGTAGGAGCTTTGTAATAATCAAATTGCAATTCTATAGGGTTATTTTTCCGTTTATATTTTTCTTTTAGCATTTTTATCTGCTCAGGGCTTTTATCGGGATTCATCATAATGGCTGCTTTTACCATTTCAGCACGAGCCTTTTTCCGTTCAGTTAATAACTTTTTAGGACTTGTTTTTACCAAGTTTCTTTTTAGAATGGGTAAGAAATTTCCTGTTTGATTAGCTATTTTTGTTATCGTAAAATGATGCTGATTTTTAGCATCATAAATTTCTAAAATGAGCCCTGGCAATCCTCTAAATTTAAATGGCCCATCTGACATAGGTATTGTGGTGGTGTACCAAGCGGTATAATTGCGTCCTGCATATTTCATAGTAGCCTTTTGGCAGCTATATCCTGCTATTTCTTTGGTCTCAGAGGCTAGTTTCCATTTCATGTTATAGGTTTCATCATAGGTATAAACTAGGTGATATATTTTTTCATAATACGTTAAGTCAAGTGTTTTTCTGTTTTTTAGTATCTGTGTATGAATACGTATGCGTGGCAGTTTTGCTTGTTTTAAAAAAGCACTTGCTGCAGCAGCGCCACCAAGCTCTCCAATAGTCTTATTGCCTCCTAAACTATCAGAAATTATTAAATTATTACTACAAAAATAACTTTTTTCATTATTTACAAGTAGCGCCATCTGCACCGTTCGCTTAGAATTACTATTTGTAGAATCTATCTGATAAGTGTAATCATAAGTAAATTTATGTGTGTATTGTTCTTTTTGCTGCGCTTGTATCCCAAACGAAAGAAATAATAGCATTAAATACATTGTGTTTTTCATAAAATTATTTTTTAGAAAAGATAGCGGCTAAATTAGCCACTATCTTTAAAGTTAAGCATTTGCTAGTCTTCGCACCACATATCTGCCATTGCTTGCGCATCTCCTGCCGTATCTCCATCTTCACAGAGTACTGCAACAACAGTTCCACAACAACTCAAAGTATCGACCCAATAGTATTTATCATTCATTGTTTTTTTACTTGTTGCATTTCCTGCAAAAGCAATAGTTCCTAGTAGCAAAGCTACTGATAAAAATAATGTTTTCATAATCTTTTAAAATTTAATAAGTTAGTTGGAGTGTTTTTTACTCCAGATTTTTTTGTGTTCGGTAAGGTGCATTACTTTTGTAATACAGTCCTTTGATTGTTTTTGGTCTATTGCATAGGCAGTATGTTTTAGTTAAACAAGGTCAAGATGTTTTCTAAACTATTTTTATAAAAAAACTACAGGTTTTCTTAAAAAATAGAATTATACTGCGAATATATATATATATATATGGGTAAAAACCAAAATAATTAACACTTTTTTTATAAATTTCTTTATTTTTAGGCTAAACCGAAAAAGGTGCTTTTAGTTCAAAGCGCATTGTTTTTCCATTAATAGGATGTTCAAAAGCAATATATGAAGCGTGAAGATGTAATCTA
>CAYPAK010000157.1:0-2790 GCA_964408665.1 uncultured Flavobacteriaceae bacterium
CAGCAGAAATAAAGTTGCTAAAAGGGTATTTAGAAATAGAAAAAATGCGTTTTGGTGAAGATTTTGACTATACCTTTATTATAACAAAAGAGCTACAACTCGCGAAGCAAAAAATACCAAGTATGCTACTACAACCAATCGTAGAAAATGCGGTAAATCACGGACTTTTTCACCATAAAGGTAAAGGGCTCATAACGATTTCCTTTGTGTATTTAGCAGCGAAAAAATATCAAGTAATCATAGCAGATAATGGTGTGGGAAGAAAAGCATCTAATGCAATACAAAAGCAATCGCTAAAATACAAAAATAACAAAAAAACACATGCTACAGCGATTTTGAAAGAGCGCATTACCTTGCTTAATCAATCAAAAAAATGGAATATTAGCTATAAAATAGAAGACAAAACACAAGGAACAACCGTAATTTTAACTTTTGAAAACTATGCATAAAATAACAGCTATTTTAGTAGATGATGAACAAAAAGCATTAGAAGGCTTACAACTTAAGGTTAATCGTTTTTTTGAAAACATAACGATTATCGCGCAGTGTAGCGACCCAGAAAAAGCTATAGACACAATTAACGAGTTACAACCAGATTTGTTGTTTTTAGATATTGAAATGCCTATACTAAGTGGTTTTGATGTGTTATCAAAATTAAACAATTTAGATGTAGAAATTATTTTTGTTACTGCCTATAACAATTATGCAATAGAAGCAATAAAACATACAGCAATAGGCTATGTTTTAAAACCAATAGATAATGATGAACTCAAGCATGCAGTTCAAAATGCATTAAAAAACATAAACAATAAAACTACTTTAGCACAGAATCAAAATTTATTATATAAACTTGGGTCAAACCAAAGCAAAACAAGACTTGCTGTACCAACTAATGAGGGCTTGTTATTTATAGAAACAGCAACAATTATTCGTTTTGAAGGCGTTGAAGGATACACCAATATAGTGCTTGAAAACCAAAAAGAAATATTAAGCTCTTACAGTATTGGAAAGTTTGTAAAAATGCTAGATGAAACGGTGTTTTGCCTTACGCATAAATCACATTGTATAAACCTAAATTACGTTACGAGTATTCACAAAGAAGGAAGTATTTATCTAAAAAATGGTGATACAATACCACTTACAAAAACTAAAAAAATGGAATTTATAAAAAAAATGGAAAATTTATAAGTTGAATTTAGTAAAAAAGAAAAACACAATTCAATTTTTAATTGGTGTTATAACTCCTCAATGTTATGCTGAACTTTATTCAGCATCTACCTATAATGAAGACGTTATATTCTTCTAAATAAAAAAACCTAATCAAGTTCAGAGTGACTATTTTTACCCTTTTCGCTAAGCAATACTAAGCTAAATAATTTTCTAAAATAGCGGCTATTTTTCTATTATCAGCAAGGCGTGGTATTTTATTTTGCCCACCAAGTTTACCGATAGATTTCATGTATTTTTGAAAACCATTTTTAGGCACTACACGTATAATAAGCGGTTGCAATATATTTCCTGTGATTAAGTCTTTATAATAGGTGTTTTGAGCTTGCATCTCTAAATCTATTTTTTGCGCAAATGTTTTCAAATCTGTTGGTTCGTTTTCAAACTCAATAAACCATTCGTGGTACGGCAACCCTTCTTTTGGTGTTACTTGAGGAGCAACGGTAAATTCAGTAATACGGACGCTAGTTCCTTCCATTACCTTTTGAATAGCTTCATCAACCTCTTTACCTATTACATGTTCGCCAAAAGCAGAAATAAAATGCTTTATACGTCCTGTAACTTTTATACGATACGGTTTTAAACTGGTAAAAGAAATAGTATCACCTATATTATATCCCCAAAGACCTGCATCGGTATTAAGAATAATAACATAATTGACATCAAGCTGAACATCTTTAAGCGAAATACGTGTTGGATTAGCTTCAAAAAATTCATTAGCTGGAATAAATTCATAAAAAATACCACTATCTAATAGTAGTAACATACCGTTTTCTGTTTGTGTATCTTGGTAAGCTATGAACCCTTCAGAAGCAGGATAAAGCTCAATATAATCAATCTTTTTACCTATTAATTGTTCAAATTTATTTTTATATGGTTCAAAATTTACACCACCGTAAATAAAAAAATTAAAATTAGGAAACAAGGTGCTTATTGTTTTCCCAGACTGTTCAATCAAGCGTTCAAAATACATTTGTACCCAAGAAGGAATACCGCTTATAACGGTCATATCTTCATTTATAGTTTCAGCTACTATTTTATCAACCTTCGTTTCCCAGTCATCTATGCAATTGGTTTCCCAAGAAGGCAAACGGTTTTTCTGAAGGTAACTTGGTACATAATGTGCTACAATCCCGCTTAATCTTCCTAAGGATATACCGCCAATTTTTTCTAAAACAGGGCTTCCTTGTAGGAATATCATTTTACCATCTACCCAAGAAGCATCACCAGTTTTTTCTATATAAAGCAAAAGTGCTTCTTTTGCCGCTTGTACATGATGTGGCATAGATTCTTTGGTAATAGGAATATATTTTGCGCCAGAGGTAGTCCCCGATGTTTTAGCAAAATAGATTGGTTTACCTTTCCAAAGCACATTTTCTTCTCCTGCTATGATTTTTTCTACATAGGGTTTAAGCCCTTCATAAGTGCGAATGGGTACGTGTTTTTTAAAATCTTGATATGTTTTTATCGTAGTAAAATCATGGTCTTTGCCAAACGTAGTTTCTGAGGCGTTTTTTAGTAAATATTGTAATACTTTTTCTTGTGTTTCTATAGGATTATTAG
>CAYPAK010000157.1:2890-4124 GCA_964408665.1 uncultured Flavobacteriaceae bacterium
GCGTTTTTTAGTAAATATTGTAATACTTTTTCTTGTGTTTCTATAGGATTATTAGCCCATTTCTGAACATTTTTATAGATTACTTTCGCATACTTTTTGGCTAAAAATGACTTAATTCCCATTATTTATTAAAATTAATAAAATTAATAGGGTTTACCGGTTTGTTATCCATCCAAAGTTCAAAATGAAGATGAGGACCCGTAGAAAGTTCACCAGAATCTCCAGATAATGCGATAACCTCACCACTTTTTACTTGTTCTCCTTGTTTTTTGAGTAAACTGGCGTTGTGTTTGTAGATAGAAATTAAATCATAAGGGTGTTTTATGATAATTACATAACCTGTTTCGGCAGTCCATTCTGCAAAAATAACCGTACCATCTGTTATGGCTTTTATCGGTGTGTTTTTATCTAAAGCAATATCTACTGCATAATGCGTTTTTTCAAGACTAAACCCAGATGATATTGTACCTTTTACAGGGGGAAACAAAGCATATTTAGCTTTTTCATTGGATGTTGTTGTAATGTTATGTCGCATTTCTTGATTTACCGTTTCTCGCAACGCTATTTCATCTGATGAAGGTTTTATATTTAATGAATCCTTGTTTTTATTAATTATCTCAATAATAGAATCTCTATTTAAAGAAGCAATAGACACCTCTCCAACCAGTGCTTTTTGAGTATTTTCTAAAAATATTTTAGTCTTTGCCGATTCTGCCAATAGCGAGTCAACCTCTTCTTGCATCTTTAAGGCATCTTTACGTAGTTGTAATGACGAATAACCAGGAATATATTCTCTAAAAGGCGTAAAAGCAATAATACTAAACGTAACCCCTGCAATAAAAAAGGTTAGTAATGCTAAGGTAACAAAAACATTTAGTCGGTTTAGTTTAAATGACGCATGCTCCTTAAAAGTCGCTTCATTCATAACAACAAAACGGTATTTTAAAGATAATTTAGCTAAAAACTGTTTAAATTTACTTTTTTTATTCATCAGTACAAAGATATAAAACTGTTTGTAAAACGTATTTAATTTAAAAAAAATTTATCATTCTAAATAAAAGGTAGTATTTTTGTTCTATTAATTAAATTAAAAACAATAAATCATGAACATACTACTTTTCTCTAGCCCTCAACAAATAGGATTAATATTAATTTTAGCATTATTACTTTTTGGAGGTAAAAAAATACCTGAATTAATGCGTGGCTTAGGCACAGGTATCAAAGAGTTTAAAGA
>CAYPAK010000158.1:0-4103 GCA_964408665.1 uncultured Flavobacteriaceae bacterium
TTTTTTAATCTAAAATAAACCGTACTTTTGCACTTCAATTAATCAAGAATACATGGCACATAAAGCAGGATTTGTAAATATTATAGGAAACCCTAACGTAGGAAAATCTACTTTGATGAATAATCTTATTGGCGAAAAGTTAGCAATAATAACGTCTAAAGCACAAACCACAAGACATCGTATTTTAGGAATTATCAATGGTGATGATTTTCAGGTTGTACTATCAGACACGCCCGGTATTATAAAACCCGCACACGATTTGCACGAATCTATGATGGGTTTTGTGAAATCTGCTATGGATGATGCCGATATTCTTATCTATATGGTAGAAATAGGCGAAAAAGATTTAAAAGACGAAAAGTTTTTTAATAAAATCATCAATGCTAAAATACCAGTATTAGTTTTAATCAATAAAATAGACATTTCAAACCAAGAAGATGCCGAAAATTACGTGCAGTATTGGAAAGAAAAAGTACCAAATGCCGAAGTATATTTAGTCTCGGCATTATTAGGCTTTAATACCGCAAATGTATTAACTAGAATTATAGATTTACTTCCAGAATCGCCTGCATTTTACCCCAAAGATACCTTGACCGACAAGCCTGAACGCTTTTTTGTAAACGAAGTTATACGAGAAAAAATACTGATTCATTACAAGAAAGAAATTCCATATTCGGTAGAAGTAGAAACCGAATCTTTTGAAGAAAACGACAAGCTAATACGCGTTCGTGCTATTATAATGGTAGAACGCGAAACCCAAAAAGGAATTATCATTGGTCATAAAGGTAGCGCCTTAAAACGAGTTGCCACAGAAGCACGAAAAGATTTAGAAAAATTCTTTGGCAAAAAAATGTTTATAGAAGTATATGTAAAAGTCAATAAAAACTGGCGAAGTAACAGCAAGCAACTCCGCCGTTTTGGTTATAAAGAATAGGTAGTTATGAAAAACACTTTAGTTCTTGGTGCATCGCTTAAAGCAGAACGCTACTCTAATATGGCTATAAAAATGCTACGCGAATACCAACATCCTGTAAAAGCTATTGGCTTGCGCAAAGGCTTGGTTTCCGATGTTACTATTGAAACCGAAACAGCATATTACGAAGCTATTGATACGATAACACTTTACCTAAACCCCAAACGTCAAGAGGCTTATTTTGAATATATTGTTTCTTTAAATCCCAAGCGTATTATTTTTAATCCTGGTACAGAAAACGATTTTTTTTATCGCATACTAGACCGCTACGCTATTGAATATGAAGTAGCGTGTACACTCACTTTATTGCGAACAGGGCAATATTGAGTTAAAATCAATTAGAGTTTCAACTACAATCACAGGTTAATAAATTAAGCCTAACCCGCCATACGAATGTTCTTGCGTAAAACTTACGATGAAGAAGCGTAAAAAATGAAATCTGTTTGAGTTTTTGCGAGAAACGAGCAAAAGTGAGTTATTTCATTTTAGCTTCGAGGAAGATAAGTTTAGCAAGGTTTTCGTAAGGCTAGATTTTTTTGTTACTTTTTTCATCAATGGAAAAAAGTAAGAGAACCTAAAATTTATTTAAAACACTATTGAAAAAAAACAACTTCAACAAAACAAGAACTGAAAAAATTGTATCTTTGGAAAAAATATTTTTTTTATGTTAAAAATAGGAATACTTGGCGCAGGACATTTAGGTAAAATCCATTTAAAACTTGCCCAACAATCAGATAAATATGAGCTTGTAGGTTTCTATGATGCTCATCAAGAAAATGCCAAAAAAGTAAGTGCTGAATTTGGCTACAAAGCCTTTAATTCTATAGCAGATTTACTTGCCGCTGTAGATGTTGTAGATATTGTAACCCCTACCCTTTCGCACTACGACTGTGCAAAACAAGCTATTGCCGCAGGGAAACACCTGTTTTTAGAAAAACCCATAACCAAAACCGTTGCAGAAGCCGAAGAAATTATTGCTTTAGCTAAAGCCAAAAATGTAAAGGGACAAGTAGGACATGTAGAACGCTTTAATCCTGCGTTTTTAGCCGTAAAAGACAAAATAAACAACCCAATGTTTATAGAAGCCCATCGCTTGGCAGAGTTTAACCCAAGAGGAACCGATGTGCCTGTGGTACTTGACCTTATGATACACGATATTGACGCTATATTAAGTGTAGTTAACTCGCCTGTAAAAGACGTTCAAGCTAGTGGAACTGCCGTAATAAGTGACACACCTGACATTACTAATGCGCGTATTTCTTTTGAAAATGGCTGCGTTGCTAATCTTACTGCAAGTCGTATTTCGCTCAAAAATATGCGCAAAACACGTTTTTTTCAAAAAGACGCTTATATAGCGGTTGACTTTTTTGAAAAAGCTACCGAAGTAGTTCGTATGAAAGATGCACCCAAAGAAAAAGACCTTAATGGTTTCGAAATGATTTTACAAAATGCTGAAGGTGTAAAAAAACAAATCTATTTTGAAAACCCTGAAATAGCTGAAAACAATGCTATTTTAGACGAATTAGAAAGTTTTGCTGATGCTATAATTAATGATACAACGCCTGTAGTTTCTTTGGAACAAGGAACGAATGCACTACGTGTAGCACAGCGTATTATCGATTGTTATTAACTAATAATAAAGTAATTAAATAATATATAATGAAAAAAATAGCTGTAATAGGAGCTGGAACTATGGGGAATGGAATTGCTCATGTATTTGCTCAAAACGGATTTGAAGTAAATCTAATAGATATTTCACAAAATGCTTTAGACAAAGCTTTAGATACCATTACCAAAAATTTAATGCGTCTTTTATCTAAAGAAAAAATAAGCGAAGATACGAAGGCAAATACCTTAAAAAACATCACAACATACACCGATATTGCTGATGGTGTAAAAAATGTGGAACTTGTAGTAGAAGCTGCTACAGAAAACATCGATTTAAAGCTTAAAATATTTAAAACTATTGCAGAAAACACTAGTGATGATACTATTTTAGCTAGTAACACCTCTTCTATTTCCATCACTAAAATAGCAGCAGTAACAGGTAGAGCAGACAAAGTAATTGGCATGCACTTTATGAATCCTGTACCTATTATGAAACTTGTAGAAATCATACGTGGTTATTCTACATCAGATGAAACTACCGCTACTATTATGGAAGTTTCTAAGCAGTTAAATAAAACACCTCTTGAAGTAAATGATTACCCAGGATTTGTAGCCAACAGAATACTTATGCCTATGCTTAATGAAGCTATAGAAACCTTATATAATGGCGTTGCTGGTGTGCACGAGATAGATAATGTAATGATGCTTGGTATGGGGCACCCAATGGGACCACTTGCCCTAGCAGACTTTATAGGTTTAGACGTATGCCTTTCTATACTAAACGTAATGTATGACGGCTTCAAAAACCCAAAATATGCACCTTGTCCGCTATTGGTAAATATGGTAGAAGCAGGAAAACTTGGCAAAAAATCTGGCGAAGGCTTTTACGATTATAGCGAGCATAGAAAAGCAGAAAAAGTATCTAAACAGTTTATATAATGGCAAAACACATCATAACACTGAGCCTTATATTTAGTAGTTTTTTACTATTTGCTCAAGAAAAGCAAAAAGGACTATTTAGCAAACTAGAATATGGTATCAATCTAGGTTGGGGACACGAAGAGAATTTTCTTTTTGACGACCCTGATTATAGTTATGATGTAGCTTTTCATAAATTACAACTCTATTTTCCGTTAAAAAGCAAAGGAAGATTATCTTATGAAATCCTTATCCAACCAGAGATAAACACAGCAAAACACCAACTTCATAATTACTTTTTTGTAACTCCAGATGAAGATGATTACCTAGCCAAACGTGCTTTGTTTACGCAACGGCGCACCTTTACAGAATATGTTTTTAATATTGGTTTCCTAGTACGAAAACCAATATTTCATAAGCTAAATGGCTATGCTTTATTAAGTGTAGGTCCTTCTATCATTAATAAAGAAAGTGAGCGATTAGCCAAAGGATTTGCATTTTCTGATAATTTTGCCCTAGGATTAAACTATGATGTTTTGCATCATATCACGTTAGATTTACGGGCTGTGCTTCGCCATGTTTCCAATGCTGATTTACAGTTGCC
>CAYPAK010000159.1:0-4101 GCA_964408665.1 uncultured Flavobacteriaceae bacterium
CACATCATACATGTATTGCAAATCTGCACGATAAGGCATTTTAGACAAAGTATCATTAATATAGATTTTACCATCACGTATTTCTAGCTTATCGCCTGCTATAGCTACACAGCGTTTTACATAGTTAGAACGCTTATCCAAAGGCTTGTCTATATGGCGCTGCTTTGCATCACGAAACATATATACCGTATCTGCTGGCCAGTGAAATACTACAATATCGTTGTTTTTTATTTTTCTAAAGCCAGGAAAACGAAATGATGGTAATTGTGGTTTACTCAAATATGATTTTAAACCTCCAAAAGGTAATGAATCATGAACCATAGGAAATGCTAAAGGTGTAGTTGGTGTTTTGGCTCCATAATGAAATTTGCTAACTAATAAATAATCTCCAACTAATAATGATTTCTCTAAGGAAGATGTAGGTATAGCATAAGGTTGCATAATATAGGTGTGTACTATCGTAGCAACTACTACAGCAAAAACTACTGCACTTAAAAAGCTGTCATCGTTTTTAATTTTAATAGGTCTGTACTGTGTTTTACTATCATAATTGATTTTAAAAATATAAAGACCTAATGTAAGCACAGCAAGCCATTTGTCTTTGGGTGTATCGTGACGAAAACAAGCTACCGTATCTACCCAAATAGCTGCAAAAATAAATAGGTTAACCACAGGAATAAATAGCAATATAACCCACCATTTTGGTCTTTTTATTATATCCATAAACACTACGGCATTATAAACAGGCACAAGTGCTAGCCATTTATTTTTTTCTGCTTTTTCGTAGAGTTTCCAAGTGCCTAAAAAATGTATTACTTGAAGTACTAAGAAAAATATAAACCATTGTATAAGTGTCATAATCGTATTTTTTAAAATTTATAAGTTAAAGCTAAAGCAAATGAATTAGCATTATATATATCGTTTTGTATCGTTGGATAAAAAGTTAGTTTTTCATTGACATTAAAATCTTTTAAATGTGCATCAACCACAGCATCTAATATATTTAAAGCATATACGCCAATAGTTACCATTAGCATCAAATCACGTTCTTTTTTTCTACCGTTCATTGTTTGTATAAGCTGCGTATCATTAAAAAATGGAAAATCATCTGCTGTACCTTGTAATCTGAGTTTATAGGCATCACGTAAACTGTTATACTCTTTATTTCGTAGTGAATACACATAAATACTAGAACCTATTGCCGCATAAACTATAGGGATTTTCCAATATTTCTTATTGTATGCCTGTCCTAACCCCGGTAAAACTGCCGAGTAAAAAGCAGCGGTAGATGGAGCTAAAGGGTTTATTTTTGTAGTCAATGTATCCTTCTTTTTGATAACATTAAGCGCTTTTTCTTGTGCAAAAGCAAAACTGTTAAAAGCAATAAATACTAAAAAGGAATAGACTATTTTCAAAACTGTTTTATTCTAATAATTTTTTAATCCTATTAAAATCTGCTTCCGAATAAAAAGGAATAGCAATACTACCTTTACCTTTTTTATCAACTTTAATAGTAATATCTGCACCAAAAAATGCTGTTAACTTTTCTTTAGCGGCTGAAATATGCGTTGGTATTTTTACAACCTCTTTCGCTTTAGCAGTATCTTTATTTTTAAAGTTTTTGACCAACTCCTCCGTTTGTCGTACGGATAATTTGTTTGCTAATATTTTTTCATAAATATCTAGTTGCTCATCTTCATTAGTAACATTTATCAAAGCTCTACCGTGACCCATAGACAAGAAACCATCGCGCATGCCTGTTTGCACTATTGGGTGTAGCTTTAGCAAACGCAAATAATTAGTAATAGTAGAGCGTTTTTTACCCACACGTTTACTCATTTCTTCTTGCGTTAAATCTACTTGTTCTATAAGTTGCTTGTAAGACAAAGCTACTTCTATTGGGTCAAGTTCTGCACGTTGTATATTTTCTACCAATGCCATTTCGAGCATTTCTTGATCATTAGCCAAGCGTATATAAGCAGGAATAGTCTCCAAACCATTGAGTTTTGAAGCTCTAAAACGGCGCTCTCCAGAAACCAATTGATAATTATTTTCTGCCAGCTTACGTACCGTAATTGGTTGTATAACACCTAGTGATTTTATAGACGTTGCCAATTCTTGCAATGCCTCAGCATCAAATTTCTGTCTTGGTTGAAAAGGATTTACTTCTATTAAAGCAATAGGAATTTCAAGGATATTTCCTACTACTTGCTCTGCTCCTTTATCAGTCGCTTTTTCCACTGCTTTTGCAGGGTCATTAAGTATTGCATCTAAGCCACGTCCTAAACGTCTTTTTTTGGTAACTTTAGCCATAATTAAGCGTTGTTTTTTACTATTTCGTTTGCTAAGTTCAAGTAGTTAACTGCTCCTTTAGAACTTGCATCATAATCTATTATACTCTCTCCATAACTTGGTGCTTCACTAAGACGAATATTACGTTGTATTATGGTTTTAAAAACCATATCGCCAAAATGTTTGTTTACTTCATCTACAACTTGGTTTGATAAACGTAATCTACTATCATACATGGTAAGCAATAAGCCTTCTATATCTAAGGCTGCATTGTGTATTTTCTGAACACTTTTTACGGTATTTAACAGCTTACCTAAACCTTCTAATGCATAATACTCACATTGTATAGGAATAACAACCGAATCTGCTGCAGTTAAAGCATTAAGCGTAAGCAAACCTAAAGACGGCGCACAATCAATAATGATATAATCATAATCATTTTTAATAGGTGCAAGTGCTTTGCGAAGCATATACTCGCGTTTTTCCATATCAACAAGCTCTATCTCTATAGCTACCAAATCAATATGCGCTGGTATAATATCAACATTAGGAGAATCTGTAGTTCTAATAGCTTTTTTTGCCGTAGTAGAATGCTCTAATAGCTCATAAGTACCTAAATCAACAAGCGCTACATCTATGCCCAAGCCCGAAGTAGCATTTGCTTGTGGATCAGCATCTACGAGTAACACTTTTTTTTCTAAAGCACCTAAAGATGCTGCTAGGTTAACGGCTGTTGTCGTTTTCCCTACGCCTCCTTTTTGATTGGCAATTGCTATTATTTTTCCCATTAATTAGAATGATTTTTGAATTGGTAAAATTACATTTTTTTACGGAAAGTAAAAATACATTAGTACTAAATAATCGTTAATTCAGTTAAAAACTAAATTTCTTAGCCACGTTTTTTACTTTTTATCATAGCTTCTAACTGATCCCATAGTTCCTCAGGAATAGCCTCTAACAAATTAAACTGCCCTGCCCCTTTAAGCCACTCTCCGCCATCAATAGTGATAACCTCTCCATTAACATAAGCAGAGAAATCACTCATTAAATAGGCTGCAAGATTTGCTAATTCTTGATGAACACCAACACGTCCTAAAGGATTACGCTTAGCTAAATCAAATTTATCTTTTAAATCTCCTGGTAACAATCTGTCCCAAGCGCCTTTTGTAGGAAATGGCCCTGGCGCAATAGCATTAAAACGAATACCGTATTTTGCCCACTCTACGGCTAGAGAACGTGTCATCGCTAACACGCCTGCTTTTGCTGTTGCCGAAGGCACAACATAAGAGGAACCTGTCCACGCATAAGTGGTTACTATATTAAGTACCGTTGCTTGTTCTTGTTTAGTCTCAATCCAATGTTTACCAAGTGCTAAAGTACAGTTTTTAGTTCCTTTTAGCACTATATCTATAATAGTATCAAATGCATTAGCAGACAAACGCTCTGTTGGACTGATGAAATTTCCTGCTGCATTATTAAGCAAACCATCTATTTTTCCAAAATGTTTGAGTGCATTATCACGCATTGCTTTTACCTGCTCATAATCTCGTACGTCACAAGCTAATGAAAGTACTTTTCCTCCTGTAGCTTCTTCAAGTTCTTGAGCGGTATTTTTTAATTTCTCTAAATTTCTAGAGGTAATTACTACATTAGCACCTAGTTCTAAAAAATAGCGACTCATTGCTTTTCCTAAGCCACTTCCTCCACCAGTAACGATATATGTTTTGCCTTCGAGCGCATTATCTCGAAGCATTGATTTTGTATAATCCATTTTTAATTTTTTTATTTGTACAAGATACTACATTTTTA
>CAYPAK010000160.1:0-4101 GCA_964408665.1 uncultured Flavobacteriaceae bacterium
AAAAAACAAAAAGCAGCTATTAAAGCTGCTTTTTTTGTAATAAATAATTATTAACTTGATGAAAATATAAAGGAGAATTTTATTCTCCTTTATTACTTAAATTTAATAAAATATATTTCTATTTTATAAGAAGTTGTTTTACCTCAGTTTTATCCTTTTTTTCTATTTGAATAAAGTAAATACCTTTTTTCAAGTTTAGTTCTTTAGCACTAAATTGGAATACTTTTTCCTGTTTAGTTTTAAATGTCTTAATAAGATTACCTTCTTTTGATAAAACACTGATAGTGGTATTTTTACTATCTTTTAAATCTACATTTACCAAGTCACTTGTTGGATTAGGGAATACAACACTTTCTTCTTGATTTGTGTTAACTACCTTTTTTAGTTCTTTTTTTAATTTTTCATTTTCTTTAAAATGAGAAACTTTTTGCCAAGGTTCTACACCTACTCCAGCTATCCAACAAATATTTCTATCTCTTGGAAGAATTTCATGAGGAACTACTCCGAGAGAATTAGGCTGACCACCCAATAAATGTATTGTGTAAATCATAATACGATCACTTATGTGCCCATTATTAAAATGTATTCTTGCTGTTATTTGTTGATTCCAATCAGTAGGTCTCCAAAAAACAGAAAATGTAGGAGAATTAGAAGATTGATGTTGAATGATGTATGCTCTTGTGATTAGAAGCTTATAACTATGATTTCCTAAATCAGTGTATATTATATTATTGGGATTGAATCCCCAATCATAGGGAGTGGCAGCTCCTGAAATTGTATATTCTATTTCTTTAATACAATTATTGCATTGTGAGCTTCCAGAAATTTCAGTTTTTACCCCTACCATATAGTTTTGTCCATAAACATTAGGGTTTGAAAACCCAATTCTGCCATTAGAGAAGCATACACTTTCGCAGCCTCCATTGCAGCCACAAGGGCCTCCTCCTGCAATTTCTACTTGCTGTGTGCATTCATTACAGTTCCCTTGTGTATCAAAATAAGATAATGTTACGGTATATATTCCTGCAGTAGTTGGGTTAACAGTTATTGTTTGAGTTTGATTACTACCAACAATAGCTAAACCAGTACTTGGGCTAACCTGCCAATTATAACAGTTGCTACACTGTGCTGTATGGCTACTTGTAAAGGTATTTCCATTAATGGTAAAACAGCCATTGTTTCCTCCATGATAGGAGATGTTTTGCGCATAGATTCCAATAGATAGAATCATTGCTAAAAAAAGAATTGTTTTTTTCATGATATAAAAATTTAATATTTAATAAAGTGAACATTTTAATGACACTCACTGTTTATGTCAATTTATCGCGCGAAATGAAGTTTTATTCTTTATAAAGAAGTAGTCTTCACCCTATAGTTCCTATAAATTGATTTTGTTACCCAAAAAAATAATTATTTTTTTTAAAAAGTTTTTATTGACACCAAAACGCAAGGCTTTTTGGTTGTTATTTTTTTTGAAATACATGTTTGTAAGTAAAAAGAAGCATAATCATTAGTAAAAATACAATAAGGGTGTAATGATAAATAGTAGTATTATTAGGGAGTTGCTGCAATTTTTTTGCATCTCCAGTGAGCACGAAAGATGCCCAGTAATATGGAGAAACTTCACTTAGGGAATGTGTATTAAGGTATGTTATTTTGGCTTGTTGCAAAGCGCTTGCTTTTGTTTTTCCATTTTTCAACAAGCTGTAAAATGTTTCCATAATGCTACTTGTAGCTTGATCATCAGCTTGCCAAAGTGAAGAAACTACGCTTTGAGTCCCTGCGGCAAAGAAACCGCGCGTGAGACTTAATACACCTTCACCAGTAGCAAGCTCCCCTTGATTGGTTTTGCAGGCACTTAGTGTAACTAAATCTGCTTGGAGTTGCATTGTATAGAGTTCGTAAAGTTTTAGTTTACTATCATAAAAAGCTATCCAAGGTTTTGTTTTGCTTGTTGCAGCAGCATGTGTGGCTAGATGGATAATGTTGTATTGACTACATTGCTTAAGAAACTGCTCTTTTGTAGCTTCTTCGTTTAGGTATTTACTGCTGGCAAACTGTTTGGAAATAGCATTCACTTCTTGAGCTGTGTATGGTAACGTTCTTAACGAGTCATACAAAAAATGAATGGGAGCAAAGGCAAGTAATGATTTGCTAGCCGTGTTTTTTCGTTGTTTATTGCCCTCATGAAAATTATAGGAATAGAGGTAACTAATAGTATAATCATAGATTAAATAATGTTTATTCTTTGGATTGACCACAAGCGATTCAAAAGGGATTAGTTGCAACAAATCTGTAGCGATAAGTTGTATCTTTTTTTCGTTTAGTACTGCTAGTAACTCTGTAGGGAATAATGTGTGGTATATGTCATTTGCATTAGCTAAAAATGCTGAAGCTTCTTGTTTAGTAGCAAAGGGCTTTTGTAAGTGTTTTAGGTAATTTCTTATTTTGTGTTTTAAGCCTTGACTTGATATAGCTATAATTTTACTTTTGTTGTGACTGTAGTATAAAATATAAAGTTGTTGCCTAGTGTTATTACTATTCCAAAAGTAGCTAATCACTGCTTCATCATTGGCTAATTGCTGTTGGGCTTCTTGGAGTGATAGTTGTTTTTCTAAAAGTTGTGTAGCAACTGTTTTATGTATTGAGTTAAATTTAGTTTCAAAAAGCAGTTTAGCATCAAAAAGTTTTTCTTGAAGGCTGTCTTTGTTTTTAGTTTGCGTGTTGTTGTGTATTCTTTCTTCTAATGTAAGTATTGTTTTGTTTAATTGCTTGTATTCATTTTTTGTCTCTGGACTAAGCTTAGTTAATGCTTTTTCTGTACTTATTTTTTCTGATAATAATAAGGCTTTGTTTTTCTCGATATAATCAAAAGCTAGACTTGTGTTATTTAGTGTTTTACTACAATAAATAATTTTTTCATAAACAGGAGTTGCTAGTTTGCTCCAAAACATTTTAGTACCTGTTTCCTCTGATTTTTGTTTAATAGTATCAATAATTCTATCAGCTTCAAGAAGGGTGGTTAGCGCTTGATTTAGATATTTATTTGATGTAGTTTTTTGAAATTCCGTAATTAAAACAGTAGCTTTTTTTGTTAAAATATGAATAGTAAATTTAGTATTTGTATAGTTGCCTTGTACGTTCTTACAGTAGGTATTTAGTGTTGTATTGCATAAATGAATGGCTTTTTTGGATTTATGCTGTTGCATAAACACATCTATTGTGTTGAAATTGATGTATTTTGACTCACGATATTTCTTTGCTTTGTTTAAAAAGTATAAAGCACTGTCTTTTTTTGTAGCAATATATAAATTGCCTAAGGCATTATACACTATGCCTATTTGTTTTTTAGAATTATTTTCTTTAGCATAGCTTAAAGCGAGTAAATATTGTTTCTTAGCAAGATTAAAACTCAAGGGTTTACTGTCTCGGTAATACATACCTAGTTGGTAAAAAAGTTTACTTTTTTCTAAATTATTTGTAGTTGCTGTATTAAGTAATTCTTTGGCTTTTTTGAGATAATAAAAACGAGCATTAGCAAAAGGTTTTTTTTTAAAATAATTAAGGATACTTGATCTACTAATATAAGCATTAAAAAGTAAATTGTTTTCAGTTAACTTTTTGGATAATAAGATGGCCTTTTTATTATATTGAAGTGCTTTGTAATATTCTCCGTGTTCAAAATAGCATTCTCCTAATTTTAAATACGAAATTATTGTCCTAGAATTAGTTGATTTGCTTAATATTGCTTTTTGATGATAATAAATAGCACTATCTAGTTGATTAGTTGCATGATAAGATATTCCAAGTGCTGCAAGTGTTCTGTAATATAATGGTGTTGTGATTTTGTGTTTTTCAAATATTTTTTTTTCTTTATTGAGTATTATAATCCTTTTTTTAGGGTTTTTACAAGTTTTGGCAAGTTGAAATAAACTGTCTACTTCTTTTTTAAATGGATCCTTATATTGTGTGTTAGAAACTAATCCTTTTGGTTTTTGAAAACCAAAAGGATAGCTAAAGTAAGGAATAATTAAAATTATAAAAAGAAATCTAAAATGTTTCAATAGATACAACTTCAATTCGTATTTCATCACTTGTTTG
>CAYPAK010000161.1:0-2458 GCA_964408665.1 uncultured Flavobacteriaceae bacterium
TTTGATATTTCAAGTTTTTTTGTTGCAGCGATAATTGATAACCCGTCTCACAATCGGCTATACTTTTTTTATATTCTTTTATAGCTAAATACAATTTGCCTCTTGCGATAAGAGATTCCATATAATGGTTGGTATTCTGCTTTTTAAAATAGGGAATAATCGTATTAAATAGGTGCAATGCTTTGTCATAGTTTTTTAGAGCAGTATGTACTAAGCCCAAATTCAAGTCGGTGGTACTTATACTATTTTTATCAATAGATAGTCGTAGTTTTTTACTTTTCTCTAAAACTGCTAGCGCCTTTTTATATTGTTTTTTTTGAATGTATAAATCACCTTCATTAGATAAAATAATTGCTCCATATCTAGGTGCTTTCATTTCTTCTGTAATGTTAAACGCTTTGTTATAATAATTAATGGCTGCATTAAAATTGTTATTCTCTTTATTAAAAATAGCCAAACTATTGTATAAAATAAGTAATTTTCCTTTTCTTTTTTTCTTTTCTGTTGCTGCTAATTTTAAAGTGTCTAAATTCTTCAAAATTGTAAGTGCTTGTAACAATTCATTATTAGCAACAACTACTTTTCCTTCACGTTTTAAAGCACCAGCTTTAGTCATTAATAGAGAAGATTTTAGTAATGGGTCATTCTCGGTTTTTAAATAATTTTCAGCCTTAGCGATATAGTAAAAACAGGAATCTGTATTTGCATTAAAAAAGTAATAATTGCTTAGTGCATAAGTAGCATTGGCTAATGCCAGGTTGTTGGAATGCGTTGCTTTAGTTTTTTTTAATAGAAGTCTTAAAATAGTTTTTGATTGCTTAGGATACCTATTTTTACCCAAAAAACTATAAATACTTTTTACTTCAATATTTTCAATTGCTGCATTTTTTACTAGTTGATGTATGGAGTCTAACTGTTTAGTTAAAGTAGTTTGTCCGTAATTTTTAATAAAACAAAATAGGATAAAAAATAATAAAATGATTTTTTTCAAAATAATTAATTCTCAGTTCAAAGGCTAAAATACTAAATATTAATCATAAACTTATGAAATATATTTTTAAACATTAATCATTTGTTAAAAAATCGTAGTTTACAACTTCATTTTGTATCTTTGAAACATCAAAACATAAACACCTATGAATGCATTATATACGGCAGAAAAGTTAATTAAATATTACCCAAAATCTAATTTTAAACTAGAAATACCAGCAGTTCAACTAGCAGCAAACACCATAACAGGCGTTGTGGGTGAAAATGGAAATGGAAAAACTACCTTGCTCAATATTATTGCAGGAAACCTAAGTGTTGATTCTGGAAATTACAGTTACTTTACAGCCACACCAAAAACCACTAAAGATTGGGAACGTATAAAAGATCGTATTGGATTTATACCACAGCGCATACCCAAATGGTATGGTACGCTATTGCAAAACTTACAACTCAAAGCGGCGGTAGAAAAAATACCCACTGAAGCTATAGATAATGAGCTAGATACTTTGCTTGATTTTCTAGGGCTAAGTAAATACAAACACCTCAAATGGACAGAGATATCTACAGGATATCGCTTGCGTTTTGAGCTTGCTAGAATTCTTATAGGAAACCCTGAATTACTAGTGCTAGATGAACCGATAGCCAACCTCGACATTAATGCACAGCAGCAGTTTTTGTCTGATTTAAAGCAAATAGCACAAGAACGTAACGTAGCTGTTATTCTTAGTTCACAGCAACTTCATGAAATAGAAACCGTAGCTGATCAAATGATTTTTATCAAAGCGGGAAAAGCCGTTTTTAGTGGCAATATCTCAACACTTGAAACAGCTACAAACACCATAGAAGTTTTGGTAAAAGATGAAGCTAAACTACTTGAATTTTTAGCAAATACAGCTTTTACTCACGAAAAGCGCGGTGTTTATTACCAAATACAAATTGGAGATACTTTGGGTAATGAATTTCTTTATGAACTCATACAAAAAGGAATACAAATCAATTATTACAGAGACATCAGCAAATCAACCAAAAAACTATTCTAATGAACGATTTATACAACAAAATAGACGCTTACTTGCTTAAAAAATTTCCATTTCAATGGATTATTGCTTGGCATAAATTCATCCCTTTATTACTTGTATTAGCCATTTTAGGTGTTGGTTTGGGTTTTCTACCTCCATTGCGTGTATATCGTTATTATAATAATGATGGCATAGAACTCGCTGCTACTTTTCTAGGCTTTGTAGCCACATTAGTTTTCATACTATATATTATCAGACAATTACGTTTTAATTCTTTTCGGATTCATCATCGCATACCGTTTAAAAGGAGTAATTTTATCTTTTTTGCCTTTTGGTTTATTAGTTTACTTTTTACCCTCATTCCTTTTATTCCTTTCAAAACGATTTCATGCCGTGCTAAAAACTATGTTAATCATATAACTAATGATTTTGAAGCTGACCAAAAAGCA
>CAYPAK010000161.1:2558-4049 GCA_964408665.1 uncultured Flavobacteriaceae bacterium
TTTTTAAAATAGTAAGTCATTTTGCTACGCCATTGGTTTTTATACTAATTTATACCACATTAATAGCCCTTGATATTTTTGATGATTATAGTAGTGATACTAATTTTTATATATTTATAGCATTTACACTTATAGGAACTATAACTAGTACGTTTATATACAAACAAGTGTATAAGAAAATGAGTTTATTTCCAAATTAACAGCTATACTTCAATATCTTTTACATCAGGATATAGAAAATCATTATATGGAAAGCGTTGTATATGTATTTTTCGTACAGCGGCATATACTTTTTTCTTAAATTCGTCTAGGTTTTCTTTATTTATTGCTGCAATAAAAAGAGTGTTATCGCCCATTTTTGCCATCCATGTTTTTTTCCAATCTTCAAGGGTATAATGTGCTTTGGTGCGTTCGGTAACCAAATCATCTTCATCAATAGTTTCGTGCGTATAAGCATCTATTTTATTAAAAACCAAAAGAGTTGGTTTATCTTGTACTTTTATTTCGGCTAATATTTTTTCGACAGATTCAATATGTTCTTCAAAATTAGCATGCGAAATATCTACAATATGCAATAACAAATCAGCCTCGCGAACCTCATCCAAAGTAGATTTAAACGATTCTACCAGTTGTGTAGGCAGTTTTCTAATAAAACCTACTGTATCTGAAAGTAAGAAAGGTAAATTACCAATAACCACCTTACGAACCGTAGTGTCTAGTGTTGCAAAAAGCTTATTTTCGGCAAATACTTTAGATTTGCTCACTACATTCATAAGTGTAGATTTTCCTACATTGGTATAACCCACAAGCGCCACACGGATAAGTTTTCCTCTGTTTCCACGTTGCGTTGCCATTTGCCTATCTATAGCTACTAGTTTTTTCTTGAGTAAGGCTATTTTATCACGAATTATACGTCTATCAGTTTCTATTTCTGTTTCTCCAGGACCACGCATACCGATACCTCCACGCTGACGCTCCAAGTGCGTCCACATACCTGTAAGTCTAGGGAGTAAATATTGGTATTGTGCTAGTTCTACTTGTGTACGTGCATAATGCGTTTGTGCACGCTGTGCAAAAATATCGAGTATAAGATTGGTTCTATCCAGAATCTTAATTTCTAATATTTTTTCAATATTTCTTTGCTGCCCAGGGCTAAGCTCATCATCAAAAATAACAATATCTATATTGTTAGCATCTACATAAGCCTTTATTTCGTCTAGTTTTCCTGTACCTAGAAATGTTTTAGGGTTTGGTTTGTCTATTTTTTGGGTAAAGCGTTTTACGGCTGTTCCTCCTGCGGTAAGCGTAAGAAATTCCAGTTCATCTAAGTATTCTATCGCTTTCACCTCATCTTGGCGCTGGTGGATGATTCCTACCAAAACGGCGCGCTCGTATTCGGGTTTGCTTTTTCTTTCTATCATAGACCACAAAGGTACATGAATATTAAGAGCGTTGCAATATTAAATAAAAAGGAATGATTTACTTTTTGTT
>CAYPAK010000162.1:0-4046 GCA_964408665.1 uncultured Flavobacteriaceae bacterium
TTCTCTTTTTCATAGCAATTTTTTCCCATCCAATATTTTTTATTGGGTGGGTTTTGTTTTTTAAGTGTTTTTTAAGAAAGTTATTCAAGTAAATAATTAACTTTGTTTTCTAAAACTTTTTAACCAATGAATTTTTTATTAGAAGCTAGAAATATTACTAAAAAATATGGTGATTACACAGCATTAAACAATGTTTCTATAAGCATCCCAAAACAAAGTGTATTTGGACTTTTAGGCCCTAATGGCGCTGGAAAAACATCATTAATTCGTATTATAAACCAAATTACACTTCCCGATAGTGGTACTATTATTCTTGATGGCAAGCCTTTACAGCCCGAAGACGTAGCAAATATAGGCTATCTTCCCGAAGAACGTGGCTTGTACAAAAGTATGAAAGTAGGCGAGCAAGCATTATACCTTGCACAACTAAAAGGAATGAGTAAGCAAGACGCACAAAAATCACTTAAAATGTGGTTTGAAAAATTTGAAATAAGTAATTGGTGGGACAAGAAAATACAAGAACTATCCAAAGGAATGGCTCAGAAAGTACAGTTTATCACCACGGTAATGCACAACCCGAAATTACTTATTTTTGATGAACCTTTCTCAGGATTTGACCCTGTAAACGCGAACCTTATCAAAGACGAAATACTCACACTTAGAGATAATGGCGCAACTATAATATTCTCTACGCATCGTATGGAATCTGTAGAAGAAATGTGCGATAATATTGCATTAATTAATAAATCTAATAAAATATTAGACGGTAAACTAAATGAAATAAAAAAATCCTTTAGAACCAATACATTTGAAGTTGGATTAGAAACTACATTAGAAAAAACAGCTTTACTACAAGAAATAAACACCCATTTCAAAGTAAGCGAAAGCAATCTTAAATTACTAGACAATATCAATACATTTACCGTTAGTTTAGAAAAAAATACACCAAATGATTTTCTATCCTATATCAGTTCTAAGGGAAATGTGGTTCATTTTGTAGAGAAAATCCCTTCGGTTAATGACATTTTTATTCAAGCAGTATCACAAAAACACTAAAAAATGAGTAAACTAAAACTAATTATAAAGAGAGAATTTATTGCCAAAGTACGCAATAAATCATTTATAGTAATGACTTTTCTCAGTCCACTATTAATGGTAGGAATGACCGCACTTATTGTATATCTAAGCAAAAAAAATACCGAAAAACCTAAAACAATAGCGTACTTAAGCGAGTACAAAGCTATTAATGCGTTAGAAGACACCAAAACTATCCATTTTGTAGCGGCAAATAGCAAAATACTAGAAGATGCAAAGGCAGAAACACAAAAAAATAAATTTTACGGACTACTTTATATCCCTAACAATGACAATATAAACGATGTAGCAAAAAACATCCAGTTCTTTTCTAAAGATTCTCCTGGAGCAACGCTTATACAAAATATAGAAAATCTATTAGGCAAAAGACTAAAACACCTAAAATACAAAGAAGTAGGTATTGATGAAGCAAAGCTCAAGGCTTCAAGCATAAAAACAATAGTAAATATAGCTAGTTTTGAAGGTAAAAAAACATCAAAATTAGTAAGTAATATTAAAATTGGTATTGGCTCTGCTGCGGGGTATTTGATTATGATGTTTATTATCATCTACGGAAATATGGTTATGCGTAGCGTGATAGAAGAAAAAACAAGTAGAATTATAGAAATTATTATTTCATCGGTAAAGCCTTTTGACCTTATGCTCGGCAAGATACTCGGTACTTCATTTGCTGGTTTACTACAATTTATTATCTGGATAATCATAGGTTTTGGGTTAATGAGTATTGCAGGCGTTTTCTTAGGTGCACCAGCAAATATGCCGCAACAAGCAGCACAACTACAAGAAATACAACAAAATACACTTGGTTTTGATTTAATTACAATCATTCAAGAATTACCACTTGCAAACATTATAATCTCATTTATAGTATTTTTCTTAGGTGGTTTTTTATTATACAGTTCTATTTATGCTGCTATAGGTGCTGCGGTAGATAATGAAACGGACACACAACAATTTGTCCTTCCTATAATTATGCCGCTAATGCTAGCAGTTTATGTAGGTTTTGCAGCAGTAATGAGCGACCCTCACGGACCTATAGCTGTAGCATTCTCTATGTTCCCGCTCACCTCGCCTATTGTGATGATGATGCGTATCCCTTTTGGCGTTCCACTATGGCAAGTGCTTACATCTATGGCATTGTTATTGCTTACCTTTTTAGGTGTAGTATGGTTTGCTGCAAAAATATACCGCATTGGGATATTAATGTACGGCAAAAAACCTACCTACAAAGAATTATACACTTGGATACGAAAATACTAAAGCATGAGCAAAATACTAATAATAGAAGACGAAGCAGCCATAAGACGTGTGCTTACCAAAATAATAGCTGAAGAAAATGACAGCTATCAGGTAGAAAATGCAGCCGATGGTCTTGAAGGCTTAAAAATGATACAAAATAATGATTACGACCTTGTTTTATGCGACATCAAAATGCCTAAAATGGATGGCGTGGAAGTGCTCAAACAAGTCACTGATGCCAAAATAGACGTGCCAATCATTATGATATCTGGTCACGGCGATTTGGATACTGCGGTAGAAACCATGCGAATGGGCGCTTTTGATTATATTTCTAAACCGCCAGATTTAAACCGATTACTAAATACAGTGCGCAATGCTTTAGATAAAAACGAACTTGTAGTTACCGTAAAACAACTTAAAAAGAAAGTTTCAAAAAAATATGAAATGATTGGCGAATCACCAGCCATTGCACATATCAAAGAAATTATAGACAAAGTAGCACCTACAGATGCGCGTGTTTTAATCACAGGAGGAAATGGTACAGGGAAAGAACTCGTAGCGCATTGGTTACACGAGAAAAGTCCTCGTTCTAAAAAACCCATTATAGAAGTGAACTGTGCTGCAATACCTTCGGAACTCATAGAAAGTGAGCTTTTTGGTCACGTTAAAGGCTCTTTTACAGGCGCTAATAAAGACCGTGCTGGTAAGTTTGAAGCAGCAAATGGAGGTACTATTTTCCTTGATGAAATAGGTGATATGAGTCTTTCCGCTCAAGCAAAAGTATTACGCGCTTTGCAAGAGAACAAAATATCACGTGTAGGAAGTGACAAAGACATCAAAGTAGATGTACGCGTTGTTGCGGCAACTAATAAAGACTTAAAAAATGAAATAGCCGAAGGTAGATTTCGTGAAGATTTATACCATCGTCTAGCGGTTATACTCATCAAAGTACCTGCTTTAAATGATAGACGCGAAGATATACCATTACTGATAAATCATTTTGCTAAAAAAATAGCCGAAGAGCAGGGGAATGCTATAAAAACATTTAGTACTGAAGCTATAAAAAAACTTCAAAAATACGATTGGACAGGAAATATACGCGAGTTGCGTAATGTAGTGGAACGTTTAATAATACTTGGCGAACAAGAAATAAGTGCCAATGATGTAACGCTATTTGCTACGAAGTAAAATGAAAACAAACATCAAAAGATTATTTTTACTTATTTTGATTTTCACATTGATTAACTGTCAAAATACGCTACAAAAAGAAAAACAATTAACTAAAAGTGAATATGGAAAATGGCTTCCCGAAAATGACAGTTTTGGGGTTGAGCTAAAACTTAATCAATTTCATAGCTGGAAAGAATTATGCAGGCGAATTGAACAAATTACGTGTAAGGATAGTTTTCCTAAACTGACACTAAAAAACAAAAATGAGCTAAAAACAATCTATTTTCAAAATGAGTGTATAGATAAATATGCTTGCATTCTTATAAAACAAAAGAATACCATCACCATTCATAACGATACAATTAGTAAAAATAACAATTATTTTTATCCATTAGATAGTTTAGCAAGTGTTTTAAAAAGAGATATTGAAAACAAAGGCGTAAATCCAAGACTAAGTGAAAGTCCTGACAAATTATTGATTTACATTTCTTATGATAAAAATGGTATTAAAAAATTACCAAAAACATTAGACAAACTAACTC
>CAYPAK010000163.1:0-2533 GCA_964408665.1 uncultured Flavobacteriaceae bacterium
CCCATTTTTTTAGCTTTATGTATCAGATAATAAGGGTCAACTCCTATACAATGTCCGCCTACTAAACCTGGTTTGAAATTTAAAAAATTCCACTTTGTTTCCGCAGCTTCTAGTACTGCTGTGGTATCAATATCCATTACAGCAAATATTTTTGCTAATTCATTAACAAAAGCAATATTAATATCACGCTGTGCATTTTCTATTACTTTGGCAGCTTCAGCTACTTTTATACTTGGTGCTAAATACGTACCTGCGGTTATTATACTTTGGTAAATGGCATCTATCTTTAGCGCTATTGCAGGTGTAGATCCTGAGGTTATTTTTAGTATTTTGGTAAGTGTTCGCACCTTATCTCCAGGGTTAATACGCTCTGGAGAGTAGCCAACAAAAAAATCTTTATTATAAACCAACCCTGATGTTTGTGCTAAAACAGGTACACAATCTTCTTCTGTTGCTCCTGGATAAACGGTAGATTCATAAACCACAATATTACCTTTTTGCAGTACTTTTCCTACTGTTTCACTAGCTTTTATGAGCAATGATAAATCAGGTTCTTTTGCTGCTGTTACAGGTGTAGGAACGGTTACAATAAAGAAATTAACACCCATTAAATCTTCAGGTTTTGAAGTAAAGAAAAGCCCTTTTTCAGTACTTTGAGCAGTTTCTAATTTAGAAACTGCTTTCAGAACGCTTGCACTCGTTTCTAGCGTAACATCGTTATTTTCTTGCAATGATGCTATTCTGTTTTTAGCTACATCAAAGCCTATAACTGGGTATTTAGCAGCAAAGGCTACAGCAAGTGGTAAACCTACGTAGCCTAAGCCTATAATTCCTATTTTAATATCTTTCACTAGAAAAAATTAATAATTTTTCAAAAATTGATATAATAAACGCACCCCTGCTCCTGTACCACCTTTACCTTTGTAGTCTTCGGCAGCTTCTAAGAATGCAGGTCCTGCTATATCTATATGTATGTAAGGATGTTTGGTAAAATGTTCTAAAAATTTACCTGCAGTAATCATTCCTGCGCTAGCACCTCCTAGATTTTTCATATCAGCAATATCCGATTTTAAATCTTCTTTCCATTCATCCCAAAAAGGAAAGCGCACTACACGGTCATGCATCTCATTTCCTGCTTTTTCAAGTTTATTAAAGACGCTATCTTTGGCATTACCCATACAGATTGCTGTTTTGCTTCCTAAAGCACGCACCGCAGCTCCTGTAAGTGTTGCAGCATCAATCATAAGTTCTGGCTCATATTGGTTTGCATAAGCTAAAGCATCGGCTAGTACCATACGCCCTTCTGCATCGGTATTAAGCACTTCAATAGTAGTTCCGTCTAGCATAGTTACCACATCTCCTGGTGCATAGGCATTTTTCCCTGGACGGTTATCCGTACTTGGTATCAAGCCTATAACATGGACAGGTATTTTGTTTAATGCTATCGCATGGATTGTTCCTGCCATAGCTGCTGCTCCTCCCATATCGCTTTTCATCAAGTCCATAGAGTGAGCAGTTGGTTTTAAACTCAAACCTCCTGTATCATATACTATTCCTTTTCCTATTAAAGTAATTGGTTTTTTGTTTTTTGCATTTTTGGGTTTATATTCTATTATGGTAAATGTTGGCGGTGTTACCGAACCTTGGTTTACGGCTAATAAACCACCCATTTTAAGCTTTTCTATAGCTTTTTTGTCTAATACTTTTACGCTATAATCAGCCACTTTCCCTTTAGCTACTATTTCTTTGGCTAAAACAACACTATCTAGATATGATACAGGCTCATTAACCATATCTCTTGCCCAAAATACAGCAGTTACTAGGTTTTCTAATTCTTTTAAATCTTCTTGAGATACTCCTACAACCGAAATGGTTTTTAGTTTATTCTCTCGTTTCTTTTTATCCGTAAAATATTTTAAAAATTGATAATTAGAAAGCATAAATCCTTCTACAAAGGCTAAAATATCTTGTTTAGCATCACCAGAAATACTGATTTCTTTTTCGTTTTTAAGTGCAGCGTGTACTTTATTTCCTAATTTACGTAAGGCTTCTGCATTTTTACCGTTGCTATTAATAACATAAACTGTTGTGTTTGGTGTTTTTATAAATTGTACTGCTTCGTCTTTCCAAGATTTAGAAAAGTAATCAAAACATTCTTTTGATAAATCCGTTTTTAAATCGGTTAATTTTGAGGCTATAAAAACTTTATTTGTTGCTGTTCCTATATTTTTTTTTGCTTGTAATTTCATTATTTATGAGTTTAATTTTAGTTATTGCTAAAAGTACATTAATTTATCTATTTAAATACTTTTTTGATTTCTTTTTTTATAAAAGCGATTGCCACATCTGAAGGGGCATCTTTTTCTAATAACGCGGTAAGAATAAATTCACGCATTTTTTGCGTATCGGCTACTTCTTCATTTCTAGAAGCTGCTCTAATTAATTGTATAGTCGTGTTTTTTGCTGTAAGAATTACGTTCCACGTCTCGTTGGTTACATAAATTTGTTGGGTAATATTATGCTCAAATTCATC
>CAYPAK010000163.1:2633-3986 GCA_964408665.1 uncultured Flavobacteriaceae bacterium
GGCTAGCATTAGTGGTAAATACGAAACTATTTTTGTTATAAAATCATCCATTAATTTAATTCTTTTAAGATTACAAATATAAACTATTTTTATTGAGGCATGCGCTCGCTAAAACCTTTTGTTGCAAAAATTTTAGTTTTATTATCTTTTGTATAAATTAAATAAGCGTCAATCTCGGGGTGTTTTGCTAGGAAATCTATTGATTTTGCTATTCCCATTGCCATAAAAGTAGTAGCATAAGCATCTGCCGTAGCACAATCTTTATAAATCACCGAAGCACTTAATACATCTGTTTGCTGTGCAAATCCTGTAAGTGCATTAATAGTATGTACATACTTTTTTCCTGTTTTTTTATCTATTTTAAATTTTCTATAATTACCCGAAGTTGCCATTGCTTCATTATAAAGCTGCACTTGTGCAATTTCCTTATTATTAGCACTTTGATTAGGGTTATCTATAGCGATAGTCCACTTATTTCCACTAGTTATATTTTCTCCTTTTACTAAGATTTCACCGCCAAGTTCTATCATATAATTAATAGTATTTTTACTGTTAAGCAAAGCACCAATTCTGTCAATGGCATAACCTTTGGCATCGGCATTAAAATCAAAATAAATGTTTTTATTCGTTTTTATAATTTTATGATTAATTAATTTAGTCTTATCAAAACCTACATATTGCATCAAGCTATCTATTGTTTTTTTATCTAAAGCATTTAGTGCTTTTTCTGGACCAAAACCCCAAGCATTAACTAGAACGCCTACCGTTGGATCAAAATAACCATTAGACTCTTGATAAACTTTCTTTGAAATACGATACACATCTGCAAACATTTTGTCCACAATAATTGTAGTATCTCCTTGATTAATACGTGATATCAATGAATTATGATGATAAGTGGATAGTGATGCGTTTACAGCCGTAATAGTACTATCTATTTCTTTTGCGTAATTTTGTGTGCCAAAATAACTAATATGAAACGTTGTTCCTAGAGCATTGCCTTGTAATCTAATTGGCTTAGGCTTTTCATTACAAGCATTAACTATAATAATTAGCAGTAAAAAAAGTGTCTTTTTCATCAGTTTGAAGTAAATTTTAATGCAAAAATAGGTGTTTTTGATTATTTATATCAATTTTAGCAAAAAATTATACTTTTAGTTGATATTAGAAGTTAGTATTTTTGTAATTTAGCAAAAAATAAATACATACTGATTATGAAAAAAATAATTTTACTACTAGTAGCAGTTCTTGGGTTAAGTTCTTGCGTTTCTAAAAAACAATTTACTTCTGTTCAAGATGAACTTGCAAAAACTAAAGAACAACTTACCAACACTAAGGCAAATTTATCAAAAT
>CAYPAK010000164.1:0-3980 GCA_964408665.1 uncultured Flavobacteriaceae bacterium
CAATTCGGTGTCATTACATGAATATAGTAAACCTGATTGATTGGCTTCTTGACCTGCAAGAGTAACATCATAACTACGACCTGCTGGAGATCCTGTTACATTTACTGATGAAGAATAATAAAATGGCGGCACATAACTACAAGAAGATGACTGTGCACGAACTGAATATTCTACCACAGCCCCTGAAATATAGCCACAGTCCGTATATAAATCAAACTTTACATCTACAAAACTTGGATCTCCTGCAATATTATTATAACCTGGCAAGCCATTAGGGTTAGTTAAAGGTGTGCCTACAACATCTGAAATTGAAAATGTATAGGCGTTAGTAACTGAATTATAGGCGATTTGTGCTGCTGGTATGATATAATCTGTACCGTTATAATTGAATTTAGCCGTAGTAGTATCTATATGCATTGCATTAGGTAAATTAACCGTTTCTTCTAAAGCATAAGCTTCACTTGAAGCTATATTTGAAATTCTAATATTACTAGAAATAACATCACATAAATCAAAAGTTCCCCCTATATTAGAACTAAGCTGAAATTCTGGTTCTTGAGATATCAACGTCAATGTAACTTCTTTAGGTGTTACAGGATAATAACCCTGTGTATTATCTACTCCATTGTTAAAATAGCCGACTTGAGGATTTTCTGGATAACCATCACAGCTATACCCTACACGAACTAAAAAGTCTTCCTGGCCACAAACCGTAAAAGAATTAGACTTTATTGTAAAGTTTTTTATACCCACAGGTAAATCACCTAATTGCGCCCACCATTTACCACTACCTGCAGCAGGATATTCTACTAAAGGGATTTGTGTAGCTCCATCCCAAAGTTCTGGAACTATATCATTTCCAGGTATTTCTATAGCTAGCCAAGTGTTAGGTAATAGTAAGGGAGCTCCTGCATCAAACTCTAAGTCTAAAGGCCATGCTGCATGGGTACCACTAACAACATCTGTTGGAATAGCAGCTGAAATATCATAATTAAAGTAAGTCTCATCATAGGTCATATTTTTAGTATAATCTGAAGGAAAAGTATAATTATCATCTCCTACTGTACGTGGAGTTTCATTTCTATACCTGTCAAAAACCGAAGTTTGTAACACTGAAACAGGTAAGGTTGCTGGATTTGAAAAATTATGATTTCTAAAAACTTTAAAAGTCATAAAAGTATAAGCATAATCAGTTGTAATTCTATCTCTTATCCATTCTTTATTTGGCCCAGAACCAATAGGTCCATTACCTATAGGATTTGTCCAAGTGAATTTTTTAAACCCTGGATAACCAACTGGATTCAAATCAATTACAGGATCTGATACTATTTGCGTTGAGTTTCCAGGGAGTCTATCTCTAACAAGTAACCGGGAACTTCCTGAGGCATAGTCAAGTGTGTTTGGAACGAGTATTTCTAATTTCTTTGTTATTACAAAATTTCGCCATTCATTTTCAAACAAATAAGAATAGCCTAAACTTGGTCTATAAGCGTAATATATTCCTGCATACATATCACTAGGATTACAACCTACAAAAGTAGTAGAATCAGATACATATTGTCTAAAAAATATGTATTGAACTAGAAAATTATCTACTTGAACATTTGTAATATGGTCTGCAGGATTAGCAGCAGTTTGAAGTACAACATACGATTTGAGTCCTTGTATCTTATTTGTGCGAGATGAAGCTAATGCTGTAGGGTCTTTGGAAATTTTAAAATCTAAATTAATGGTAAACGTATCTCCTGGGGAAAAAGTCACTACACCAGCAGCGTTTAAACAAGCTCCTGGGTCTAATAATTTTTCTAAATTATATGTAATTAATGTTTTTAAATTTGGATAGACTCCACTGGTTTGAGTATACGTGTATGGTGCTATATCATTACATACAATATCGGGATTACCATTAATAGGGTGATATGTTATTTCAATATTTTTTAAACCTCCATCACCTAGCGTTTGTAAAAAAAATGATTTATCATACTCTAAAACAACTTGCGCTTTGGTTGTGTTTAAATCATTAATTGTTACTAAGGAATGATAGCGTACATTATCTCCTTGTATTGCTCTTTCTACATGAATGTCGTTAGCAGGATTAGCATCTGTATTTGCAGTAATAACATCTGCTGTAGTTATAGGCGTTGTTTCTGCCTCATCTACATAACCATAATTTGTTCTATCAAAAGAGAAGTCAGCTATTGCAGTTGGTCCATTACAATAAAGGGAAAACTCTTCACTTTCTGCATTACATATTGCTCCAATTGGTGTTGCTGGATACCCTGGGTAATCAATTCTTGACCCTAACATACTTAAATTCCAAATAATTCTACCCGAAGACATGCCGTTACAAGCTGAGTCTGTTTTTAAAGGTATTTTAGGGTTAGCAAAGAATGGATCCCAACCTTGTACTGACGATTCAGAAGTTTCATATATTGCTTCTCCTGTACCTGCATTAAAACTAATAAACTGTAACTCATTTGCTACCCCCTGCCATGTTCCAGATCCATTAGGAACAATTCCTGAGGGTAATATTGCCGTTATTCTCCAGTGTACATCTGGAATGTTTTGATGATCAAAATATTTACCATACTTTAAATATATATCTAAATCAAATGTTGATGTAGTATTAAAGTTAGGAACAGTAGATGGAATACCATTTGTAATAATATTTGAAAAACTTGCTGCAAAATCATAATAATATAAGGTAAAAGGAAACCAAGTGCCCCCTCCAAAATAAGAATTGTTTGCTGAAGTTTGGTTACCACAAGCATTATCAAAAGTATAAGTCCCTTCAACCCTATCTCCATGAAAATTAATTCCGTGACAATAATCACTATTTTGCAGGTTAAAGGTTAGTCTATTTCTAAGAATAACTACATTTCCCGCAGGTAGATCATCAAAAAAACCATCACCATCAACATCTTCTAAGCCTACTCCTACCCCATCTGGATCTGTAGCAAACTGAAAGAATGTTCTACCAGTTGCATCATTAGCTATTGAATTGCCATTAACTGAATAATCATCCCAAGTAAAGCGGACTGCAGAATCCATATAGGTTCTGTATGTTAAATTAAATAAAGGTTTTGAACCTGTATTTTCTAAACGAAATTCCGAATAATCTGCATAAGCAGCTCCAATTCCAGGATGTGCTTTTATGTAGTTACCGAGTCCATCAGTATTTAAGTCTACACTTAAAGATGGTGCTCCTGAATCTAAAACAACAGTAGAATACTGATCACTTCCTGAAACACAAGACCCTAAAGAACAACCAAATGATGGTGTATATTTAATTGTTTCTCCTGCACCAATATTACAATTAACAATTGATAAACCAATAATTGCCGTTACGGTCTCTCCTCGGTCAAAACGCACATCTAAATCTCCTATAGCTTGAAATTCATCTGCACCTAATGTTAATATATCGGTTTGAAAGCCTCCAGAAGGAGTTCCTAAAACCAAACTACTTGTAGCAGTAGCTGTGTAAGAAACAACAACATTAGTACTGTGATATATCTCTACTATAGCATTTGTTGTATAGGCATTTGGATAAGCCGTATTCTGAACTAAAGAAAGTGTTGTGTTTTGCGGTTGATTTGGATCAACTACTGCTGTATTTGGTAATACCGAGGGTATTTCTATGTGAGGATATAGCACATCAGGGAAAGGACCATTCGTAGTAATGGTAGTATCACTAAGCAAAGTATATACAATCGAAGAGCCTGTTGCTAATGGTGCACAACCTGTAATCGCCTTATATTTAATCAATTTGAAATCTGACGACGTAGCCAAAGCTGTTTCTATCGTAATAACAGGATGCTGCGGGATAGTATTATCTACAGTTGCTATTGCCGGACTTACATTTAATCCGGCAAACTCCACCCCTGCGGGGAGATCTATACGTATCTTTTTTCCAGAAACCAAAGGCCCAAAGACTTTAAAACGAAAAGATGCAGGCTCTCCACAAGCCACAACTTCGCTAG
>CAYPAK010000165.1:0-3964 GCA_964408665.1 uncultured Flavobacteriaceae bacterium
TTTTATTTTAAGGTATTTCTACCTAGCGATACCGTATTATTTTTTACCTTTGCCTTGTCTAAAACAGTATAAGTATGAAATTTTGGGAATATTTAGCACGAATTATCATTAGAAACAGAATTATTATTCTTTTGATGATTACTGGTTTTACCGTTTTTATGGGTTACCAATGGAAATATATGCGTATGTCTTACGCAGAGGCAAACCTTCTTCCAGATGATCACCCTGTGAATGAAGAATACAAACATTTTCTAAATATTTTTGGTGAAGAAGGAAATACTATTATTATCGGAATCAAAGATTCTGCCATTTACAAACCACAAATTTTTAATGCTTGGAATGCACTTACCGATTCTATAAAAAAAATAAAAGGAGTAGAAACCGCTTTATCTATTGGCGATCTTAAAAAATTGGTAAAAGACACTAAAGCCAAGCAATTTAGACTAAAACCATTAGTACAAAAAACACCTCAAACAAAAGCGGAAGTAAAAGCTATTTTAGAAGAATTGTTTAATAAATTACCCTTTTATAAAAGCCTTTTGTTTAACGAATCAGGAACCATACAATCGGCTATTTATATAGATAAATCATTAGTAAATACCGAATTTAGAAAACCACTTATACAAAGTATAAAAACCACAGTCGATAATTTCAATACAAAGTATAACTTGCATGTACGCACATCAGGAATGCCTTATATACGCACCTTGAACGCTAAAAATATTACCGATGAGATTGCACTATTTGTTATAGCAGCATTAGTAACTACTTCATTGCTATTTTTCTTTTTCTTTCGTTCAGTTAGAGCAACACTTATTTCTGGTTTAGTAGTAATTATTGGTGTGATGTGGTCTTTAGGAACATTAGGATTATTGGGTTATGAAATCACCGCATTAACAGGTATTATTCCGCCACTTATTATTGTAATAGGTATTCCTAATGCTATATTTTTGATAACCAAATACCAAAATGAAATAAAAAACCATCAGAATAAAGCCAAAGCATTGCAGCGTGTTATTACCAAAATAGGAAATGCTACGCTAATGACTAATCTTACTACAGCAGCTGGTTTTGCTACCTTTATATTTACCAAAAGTAAATTATTAAAAGAATTTGGTATTGTAGCTTCCATTAATATTATGCTGCTTTTTGTCTTGTCATTATTATTAATTCCTATTTTTTATAGTTTCTTACCAAAACCGAAGGAGCGCCATCTACGTCATCTTAGCAAAAACTGGATAGATGGGTTTATTAATTGGATTCTCAACACTATAAAACACAAAAGACTAACGGTTTATATAGCAGCAATATCATTACTTATTATTAGTTTTTTGGGTATGATTCAAATACGTGTAAGCGGAAGCTTGTTAGAAGATATGCCTAAAGACATGCAGTTTTATAGAGATATTAAGTTTTTTGAGAAAGAATTTGGAGGCGTTTTACCATTAGAAATAATGATAGACACCAAAAAGAAAAAAGGCGTAATGAAGCTATCAACACTAAAAAAGATAGCCAAAATACAAGAACAAATAGAAGAAATACCAGAGCTTTCGCAACCTATTTCGGTGGTAAATTTGGTTAAATATTCTAAGCAAGCATTTTATAACGGCAATCCTAAATATTATCAGTTGCCAAGTTCACAAGAAAAAACATTTATTCTTTCTTATGCTAAGAAATCTAATACAAATAACAACATGCTTCACAGCTATGTAGATAGCACAGGACGCTATGCGCGTATTACTACGTTTATGAAAGATATTGGTAGTGACAAAATGGATCGTATAGAAGAAATGATAAACCAAAAAGCAAAAAACGCCTTTAAGAAAAGTAAAGCTGATGTTACCATTACAGGAAAAGCTAAAGTGTTTACCAAAGGAACACATTATTTAGTAACAAACTTATTTACTTCATTAGCTTTAGCGATACTATTAATTGCTTTATTTATAGCTTGGATGTTCAAGTCTTGGAAGATGATCATTATATCTTTATTACCTAACTTTTTACCCTTACTAATTACCGCAGGAATGATGGGTTATATTGGTATCCCGATAAAACCATCTACAATTCTTGTTTTTAGTATTGCTTTTGGTATTTCGGTAGATGACACCATACATTTTTTAGCCAAATACAGACAAGAATTGGTTGCTCATAACTGGAAGATACACAAAGCCGTTTATGCTACTATTCATGAAGTTGGCGTAAGCATGTTTTACACTTCTGTAGTATTGTTTTTTGGATTTTCGGTGTTTTTAATTTCAAGTTTTGGTGGTACACAAGCCTTAGGAGGTTTGGTGTCGTTTACACTACTTGTTGCTATGTTGTCTAATTTGATTTTTTTACCAACATTATTAATGTCTTTAGCGCAAAAAGTAAGTAACAAAAAAGATTTAAAGAAACCAACCATAGTTATAGAACCTAAAGATGACGAATAATGATAATTAAACCATTACGAGGAAAAACCCCAGCATTTGGCGCCGATTGTTTTCTAGCAGAAAACTGCGTAATAATAGGCGATGTTGTCTTAGGTGATAATTGCAGTATTTGGTACAATGCTGTAATTCGTGGTGATGTACATTATATAAAAATAGGTGATAAAGTCAATATTCAAGATGGAGCTGTAATACATGCTACTTTTGAGAAGCACCCTACAAATATAGGAAATAACGTAAGTATTGGGCATAATGCTATGGTTCACGGATGTACTATTGCAGACAATGTACTTATAGGAATGGGCGCTATCGTTATGGATGATTGTCTTGTAGAAAGTAATAGTATAATAGCCGCAGGAGCAGTTGTTACCAAAGGAACTCACGTACCTTCAGGAACTATCTTTGCAGGCGTTCCTGCTGTAAAAGTTAAGGATAT
This sequence comes from uncultured Flavobacteriaceae bacterium, assembly GCA_964408665.1. Classification (GTDB taxonomy): domain Bacteria; phylum Bacteroidota; class Bacteroidia; order Flavobacteriales; family Flavobacteriaceae; genus JALSVQ01. The sequence continues at coordinate 2,866 of CAYPAK010000165.1, forward strand.
TTCGCAAGAACTTATAGCTGGCGAAATAGATAGAATAGCTAATAACTATATTAAATACGCTTCTTGGTATAAAGAAGAATAAAAAACTAAAAATGACTAAAACTAACCGACCAATTATTATTTGGCTTTTTACAGGAGCTTTACTTATTTTTTTTATGGTAGTTATCGGTGGGATAACACGGCTTACACACTCTGGACTTTCTATGACAGAGTGGAAACTCATATCTGGGAGTAAATACCCAACTAACGAAGCGCAATGGCAAGAAAAATTTGAGCAATACAAAAAGTTTCCTGAATACAAAGAGGTAAATAACCATTTTACCGTTCAAGATTTTAAAAAAATATTTTTTTGGGAATACTTACATCGTATGATAGGACGCTTAATAGGAGTTGTTTTTATAATTCCGTTTTTTTACTTTTTACTACGAAAAAAACTTAGTCCATCACTTATAAAAAAGACCTTATTACTACTTGCTATGGGTGCTTTACAAGGTTTTTTGGGTTGGTATATGGTAAAAAGCGGCTTGATGGAACGCCCAGATGTGAGCCATTATCGCTTAGCGTTACATTTATTTATGGCTTTTATTACCTTTGCTTATACCTTTTGGGTAATGCTTGGGCTTATTTATCCGAACAGAAACCAAACCGTTAAAAAGCTAAAAACACCTTTATATTTATTGCTTATTACGGTTTTAATACAAATTATTTATGGTGCTTTTGTAGCAGGATTAGATGCTGGTTTTATACATAACCATTGGCCTAAAATGAATAATGGTAACTGGATAGATGATACCGTTACTTATATGAAACCTTGGCTCATTAACTTTATAGAAAACCCAAGTGGCGTACAGTTTGTACATCGTTATTTGGCGTTGAGCATTCTTATTTTTGTGTTTTATATTGCTTTTAAAACAAAAAAACTCAATCTTACCGTTTCTCAAAACTGGGCTATTAAATTACTGTTATTCGTGATAAGTTTACAGTTTACGCTAGGTGTTTTTACCTTATTATATCACGTGCCTGTTGTGTTAGGTGCTTTGCATCAAATCACCGCTTTTTTCTTGTTAGCAACCATAGTTTATACCTTACATCGGTTTAC
>CAYPAK010000166.1:0-3937 GCA_964408665.1 uncultured Flavobacteriaceae bacterium
AACATTATGTTGTATCTGCCAGTTATATACATTTCCTGCTAAGATGTAAATGCTACTTCCCATAAGTTTGTTTACCCATTTTCTACTAGAAAAAGCGCCGTGATTAGCATCATGCATTACATTCATACCTACGCCAGCCATACCAATACCTATTGTAACTACCATAAGTAATTGTGCCCAAACAGGAAGCGGAACGATTAGTAATATTGCTAAAGGGGTTAAAAATAAAGCAAACATAACAACTGTTTTAAAGTACAAGAAGCTATTTCCTGTTTTTTTTATATTATTTTCCTTAAAATAGGTATTTATTTTTTTATTTAATGTTCTGAAGAACTTGGCTTTATCTACATTAGAAAATTTGATTGACTTTGTATTTTCCATAAGTTATACTATTTTGTTTTTTTATTAAACGAAGATACATGTTTTTTATTTGATAAGTCGATATGTTTTCTTGTTTTTTTAGTATATCCTCTTTTAATCTTTTTATTAACTGTAATATTAGCCTTCATTTAATGCTAAATATTGCTTATAATTAAAAAAAGATATATATTTTTTGTACTTTTGTTTCCAAATTACAAGTAAAAAAAGATTTTAAATATATGCAGTTCGAAGATTTTAAAAAAGAAGTGATTAGTGATTATAAACTCGCTCGATTAAGCAGAGAAACAAGTTTATTAGGTAGGAGAGAAGTGCTTACAGGGAAAGCCAAATTTGGTATTTTTGGAGATGGAAAAGAAGTGCCTCAACTTGCTATGGCAAAAGCTTTTGAAAATGGAGATTTTCGTTCGGGTTACTATCGTGACCAGACTTTTATGATGGGGATTGGCGCATTAACCGTAGAAGCTTTTTTTGCAAGTTTATACGCACATACCGATTCTGACAAAGAGCCTGCATCTTCTGGAAGACAGATGAATGGGCATTTTGCAACAGCATTATTAGATGATGATGGAAATTGGCTAGACTTAAAAAACCTAAAAAACTCTAGCGCAGATATATCGCCTACGGCAGGGCAAATGGCGCGTCTTGTAGGTTTGGCACAAGCTTCAAAACTGTATCGTAATGAAAAATCATTAAAAAAAGAAAATAATTTTTCTAATAAAGGTAATGAAATCGCTTGGGGAACTATAGGAAACGCGAGTACTTCCGAAGGTGTTTTCTTTGAGGCAATTAACGCTGCTGGCGTATTGCAAATTCCAATGATTATAAGTGTTTGGGATGATGAATATGGCATTTCTGTTCATGCAAAGCACCAAACAACAAAACAAAGCATTTCTAAAATATTAAAAGGCTTTCAGCGTACAGATGATGAAGCTGGTTTTGAAATTATAACGGTAAAAGGTTGGGATTATCCAGCGCTTGTTACTGCATACCAAACGGCTGCAAAAATAGCACGAGATGAGCATGTACCCATACTCATACACGTGCAAGAACTTACACAGCCACAAGGACATTCTACTTCTGGTTCTCACGAACGTTACAAAAGCAAAGAGCGTTTAGCTTGGGAGCAAGAGCACGATTGTATTTTAAAAATGCGTGAATGGATGTTGAGTTCTAATATAGCAACAGCAGCAGAATTAGACGAAATAGATAGCGCGGCTAAAAAAGAAGTTGCAACTGCCAAACGCAGCGCTTGGGAAGCATTTTTAAAGCCAATTCAAAATAAACAACAAGAAGTGATTTCGCTATTAGAAGTTTTAGCTAAAGCGGATGAAAACAAAGCATTTATTAATAAATTTACTGCAGATTTAGCTCAAGAAAAAATACCATCTAAAACAACAATAATAAAAACAATACGCAAGGTGTTAAGACTTGCACAGGAATCAGCAGAAAAGACTAATTTAATGAATTGGTTGGCTAATTATATCCAAGAAGAGCAAGCCAATTATAGCTCTCATTTGTATAGCGAAAATAAATCAGCGCGAGATATAGCAGCTGTTTTGCCAAGTTATGATAAAGATGCTAAAACTGTAGATGCTCGTCTTATACTTCGAGATAATTTTGATGCATTATTTGAAAAGCACCAAGAAGTTTTAATCTTTGGAGAAGATTCAGGAACTATTGGAGATGTAAATCAAGGCTTAGAAGGACTACAAGAAAAGTATGGCGAATTGCGTGTCGCTGATGTTGGCATACGAGAAAATACCATTATTGGTCAAGGTATTGGTATGGCTATGCGAGGGCTTCGTCCTATTGCAGAGATACAATATTTAGATTATTTATTATATGGTTTGCAACCCTTATCCGATGATTTAGCTACCTTGCATTGGCGTACCAAAGGCAAGCAAAAAGCACCAATGATTATCCGTACTAGAGGACATCGTCTGGAAGGTATTTGGCATTCAGGATCGCCTATGGGAATGATATTAAGCACACTTAGAGGTATTAATGTTCTTGTGCCTAGAAATATGACACAAGCGGCAGGTTTTTATAATACTATGCTAGCAAGTGATGAACCTGCATTAATTATAGAAAGCCTCAATGGTTACCGTTTAAAAGAAAAAATGCCTACTAATTTGGCTGAGTTTAAAACACCTGTTGGGCAAATAGCATTATTAAAAGAAGGGATAGATATTACCTTAGTTTCTTATGGTTCTACCTTGCGTTTGGTTATGCAAGCAGCCCAAGAATTACAAGAAAAAGGCATCTCGGCATCTGTAGTAGATGTGCAGAGTTTATTGCCTTTTGATTTGAATCATGATATTGTAAAAGATATTGCAAAAACAAACCGCTTACTTATCATAGACGAAGATTTGCCAGGAGGCGCATCAGCATATATGCTGCAAGAAATAGTAGAAAACCAAAATGCATATCAATACCTTGATAGTAAGCCAGAAACATTAACCGCAAAGGCACACAGACCTGCTTACGGTACAGATGGTGATTATTTTTCTAAGCCATCGGTAGAAGATATTTTTGATAAAGTACTCGAAATTATCCAGGAGGCAGAACCAAATCGATTTTTTTAACTATATTTGAAATCTTTTAAAATAAAATAAAACAAACAAGAATCAAAAAAATACAATAAGCAATGGGAAGAGCATTTGAGTTTAGAAAAGCACGTAAAATGAAGCGTTGGTCAGCTATGGCAAAAACCTTTACTAGAATAGGTAAAGATATTGTTATGGCAGTAAAAGAAGGCGGTCCTAATCCCGATACTAACTCAAGATTACGTGCCGTTATACAAAATGCTAAGGCTGCTAATATGCCTAAAGACAATGTAGAGCGCGCTATAAAAAAAGCATCCGATAAAGATACTGCAGACTACAAAGAAGTGCTTTTTGAGGGCTATGCACCTCATGGTATAGCTGTAGTAGTAGAAACTGCAACTGATAATAATAACAGAACAGTAGCTAATGTTCGTGCTGTATTTAATAAATGCAATGGTACTTTTGGCACATCGGGTTCAGTAATATTTATGTTTGACCACACCTGTAATTTTAGAATTCCAAGTAATGAAAGTATAGACTTGGAAGAATTAGAACTGGAATTAATAGATTTTGAAGTTGAAGAGGTTTTTAATGATGAAGATGGTATTGTTATCTATGCGCCTTTTGAGCAATTTGGTAATATTCAAAAGTACTTAGAAGAAAATAATCATGAAATCCTTTCTTCAGGCTTTGAGCGTATTCCTACTACAACTAAAAAATTAAATGAAGCCGATCAAGCTGAAGTAGAAAAATTACTAGAACGCTTGGAGGAAGATGATGATGTGCAACATGTATATCATAGTATGGAGCTCTAAATATTACTATTTTATATTCAAAAATTTACAATTAGTATTGAACGAAATAATAATACTATAAATTATTTCTATAATTAATTAACTATTATAAAGTATAATAACCTATATTTGCCTTATAATGAAAAATACGGTTATTAAAATAGCAGCACTCTTCATCCTTTTTCAAGGGATGTTTATGTATGCTAATTTTTCATT
>CAYPAK010000167.1:0-3936 GCA_964408665.1 uncultured Flavobacteriaceae bacterium
AAAAACAACAAATGGAAATATTAGATATTATACTTGCCGTATTATTACTTTATGGTTTGGTTATGGGTGTTAGTAAAGGACTTTTTGTAGAAGCTGCTTCCTTGGTTTCACTAGTTTTAGGGGTTTATGGTGCTATAAAATTTTCTCATTTTACGGCTGATTTTCTAAAAACACGCGTATCTTGGAACGAGAAATATATCGGTTTAGCTGCTTTTGCCATTACCTTTGTGCTTATTATCGTTATAATTGCTTTATTAGGCAAACTATTTACCAAACTAGCCGATGCGGCATCTTTGGGCATTATAAACAAAATTTTAGGTGGCGCTTTTGGTATGATAAAAATAGGCTTAATACTCAGTTTAGCTCTTATTGTCTTTACACACCTTAACAATACAATGACTTTTGTAAAGCAAGAAACCTTAGACAAATCTATCTTATATAAACCTGTAAAAAGCCTTGCGCCTATGATATTTCCCAAAATAATAAAAGATGCCGATAGCAAACCCAAAGAAGGCGGACTTTTAGGATTATAGCCGTTTTTTGTTAATTTTTCATTTTGGAAAAAAGTAAGCAAAACTAAAATTTATTAAGAATAAAATTGATTTTAAACTAATCATCATATATTAAAATACCTAAATTTGGCTTAAAATAATTACCTTTGCCCTTTATTAGAAAACAACTGTTATGAGTGAAGCTAAAAAAGCATTAAATTTTATAGAAGAAATTGTAGAAAATGATTTAAACAACGGATTATCGCAAGAGCAATTACGTTTTCGTTTTCCGCCAGAACCAAATGGTTATTTACACATAGGGCACGCCGCTTCTATTTGTCTAAATTTTGGTTTAGGACTTAAATATAATGCACCTGTAAACTTGCGTTTTGATGACACCAATCCTGCCAAAGAAGAACAAGAATATGTAGATGCCATAAAACGTGATATCAAATGGCTTGGTTTCTCTTGGGATAAAGAATTATATTCATCAGACTATTTTCAGCAGCTTTATGATTGGGCTGTTGTCCTTATAAAAAACGGAAAAGCCTATGTAGATGAACAATCATCGGAAGAAATAGCAGCACAAAAAGGAACGCCTACACAAGTAGGAACCGACAGTCCATACCGTTACAGACCTATTGAAGAAAATTTAGAAATTTTTGAGCAAATGAAAAATGGGGAGTTTGAAGAAGGAACCCATGTTTTACGTGCCGAAATAGATATGAGTTCTCCCAATATGCTTATGCGTGATCCTATAATGTATCGTGTGGTAAAACGTGCACATCACCGTACAGGAAATGATTGGAATATCTACCCAATGTATGACTGGACACACGGTGAGAGTGATTACCTAGAGCAAATATCACATTCTATCTGTACCTTAGAGTTTAAGCCTCATCGTGAGCTTTACGATTGGTTTTTAGACCAAATTTATGATAAATCATTATTGGCATTACGCCCAAAACAACGCGAATTTGCACGCCGTAACCTCAGTTATACCGTTATGAGTAAACGTAAACTACTACAACTTGTAGAAAACAATGTTGTAAGTGGTTGGGATGACCCTCGTATGCCTACCATTTCTGGATTAAGACGTAGAGGATATACCGCAGCAGCTATTCGTAATTTTAGTGAAATTTCGGGTATTTCTAAACGCGAAAATGTAACTGATGTTGCTTTATTAGAGTTTTGCATTAAAGATGATTTAAATAAAACAGCTCCGCGAGTAATGGCGGTTTTAAACCCATTAAAAGTAGTTATAACGAATTATCCTGAAGATAAAAAAGAGCTTATTGAGGCTTCATATAATGATTATCAAGATGGGTTTGGAAGCAGAACTGTACCTTTTGCTAAAGAAATTTATATAGAACAAGAAGATTTTAGAGAAGAAGCTAATAAAAAGTTTTTTAGACTAAAATTAGGTGGCGAAGTACGTCTTAAAAATGCATATATTATCAAAGCAGAAAGCGTAGTAAAAGATGCTGCTGGTAACGTTACAGAAGTACATTGTACTTATGATAAAGATTCGCTTAGTGGTAGCGGAACAGATGCAAGTAAGCGTAAAGTAAAAGGAACACTACATTGGGTAAGTATAAATGATGCTATACAAGCAGAAGTACGTATCTACGACAGACTTTTTAACGATGAAGCTCCAGACGGTCATAAAGATAAAGATTTTATGGATTTTATAAACCCAAATTCTTTAAAAGTGCAAACCGCTTACCTAGAGCCAAGTTTGGCTACAGCAAAAGTGGGCGATAACTTTCAGTTTCAACGCTTGGGCTATTTTAATGTAGATACCGATAGTACACCTACAAATCTTGTTTTTAACAGAACCGTAGCGCTTAAAGATTCTTGGGCTAAAATAGAACAAAAAGGGAAATCAAACACGACTAATAAAACAAATCCCGCTTTAGCAGAAATCTATACTGCAGCAGGAAAATATCTCAAAGCTCGTGAGGAAGATGAACGTCAAAGTTTGGAGGCAAAACTCTATGAGTTAAGTGCAAAAATAACAACTAATGAATTGTTAGATTTATTACCTAAAGCAGCTAGTAATAAAGAGTTTTTAGCCAGTTTATTTATGCTAAATAGTAAAAAAATAGCAGTAGATTTTACAAACAAAACACAAAAAGCTACTGCAAAGGCATTTTTAGACAAAGCTATCGTTATGAAAAACTCGTATGTGCGCTATCGTGCGGTAGATTTTATTAATAAATATCCTGTTTTTCAAGAAGCTAATTTAGCTTTATTAAAAGAAATGCAACAAACAGATAAAAACACTAAAATTGTTGAGTTAATAAATACGATGTTATAAAATAAATAAGCTGATTTACAGAACACAACGGTTATTTTAGTAGTTTTGTCTTATGAAAACCGAACTCTACTATCTATTAGCCTTGCAAAATGTAAAAGGTATTGGTGCTATTAATGCCAAAAAACTCCTAAAACATTGTGGTTCTGCACAAGCCATTTTTGAAGAAAAAGCAGCAACACTCCAAAAAATAGCAGGTATTGGTACTTATGTGCTTAATAACTTAAAAGCTAAAACTATTTTTGATGGTATTGAAGCAGAAATTGACTTTATAAATAAATATCAAATAAAAGTAACAACTCTTTTTGATAATGATTATCCTAAGTTACTCAAACAAGCGGTAGATAGTCCGTTGTTATTATTCTCTAGTGGAAATATTGACCTTACAAACCAAAAAATAATTAGCATTGTAGGTACACGAAAAATAACACCCGCTGGACGTGATTTTTGCGAAAAACTTATTCAAGAATTAGCCGTTTATAATCCTATAATAGTAAGTGGTTTTGCTTATGGTGTAGATATTTGTGCACACAGAGCTGCAATAAAAAACAACTTACAAACCATAGCTATTTTGGCTCACGGACTTAACCAAACCTACCCAAAAACGCATAAAAAGTATGTAAATGACTTAGAAAAAAATGGCGGTTTTATAACCGAGTTTAAATCAAGTTCAAGCCCCGAACGCGAAAATTTCTTACAACGAAACCGTATTATCGCAGGTATGAGTCAAGCAACTATCGTTATAGAATCTGCTTCAAAAGGTGGTTCGCTAGTTACTGCCGAAATAGCAAATTCCTACAACCGTGATGTTTTTGCTGTGCCAGGAAAACCTACAGATACATACAGTGAAGGTTGCAATAATCTTATTAAATATAATAAAGCGTCTTTACTCACTGATGCTAAAGATATTGTACGGATGCTACAATGGGAAACCAAGCAGCAAAAACCAGCTATACAACGCCAACTTTTTGTAAATTTTAATACCGAAGAACAAAAAATAGTTGATTTTTTAGCCCAAAATGGCAAAACACATATTGATACTATTGCGCTTAGTACACAATTACTCAATTATAAAGTAGCACAACTGTTATTACAATTAGAGCTAAAAGGTGTTATAAAACCCTTACC
>CAYPAK010000168.1:0-3929 GCA_964408665.1 uncultured Flavobacteriaceae bacterium
TTCTATGACGGAACTGACAAAAAAGATATTGATTTATTAATTAAAGATATCGCTATACTTCGTAAGGAATATGAGTAACACTAATTAATTATTAGCACAATTAAAGATTCTTCCTCACAACAATTAAACCCTATTTGTAAAGTTGTATGGTTAATTTGAAAATCATGATATAATAGCTCGGTTATTTCTTCACGAATACCATTTATTTCCGATAGTTTTTAAATCTTTTTTTGGCTAATACTTGCACACTCTTTATTTTACAAATAAGAAATCACCTTATCTGTTGCTCCGCTATTTTTAGCTATATAATCCTTACAAATACCTCCTTTTGCTGTTCTCAAGGTTTCATTATTTAATAAGTTAGTAGTTGTTTTGTTAAATTCCTCTTGATTTTGAATAACAAAAATGGCATTTTTTTCAAGCAAATCTACAGCTTCTTTAAAGCCATGATAATTTGGTGCAATAATAACTGGAACGCCAAAAGTTGCTGGTTCTAAAATATTGTGAATTCCTGCTTTACCAAAACCACCTCCTACATAAGAAATAGTAGCATAACTATAAATTTTGGTAAGCAAACCTACTGTATCTACAATTAAAACTTCATAATCTGCAAGCTGTTTCCCGCTCATTTCAGAGTACAAAATAGTTTTTTTTGTTAAGCTATTTTTGAGCTTTTTTATAGCTTCATTATTTATGTTATGCGGCGCTATAATTACTTTTTCATTTACTAAAGACGTGTTGATATAATTAACCAATAGCACTTCATCTTCAGCCCAAGTGCTCCCTGCTACTAATAGCGGTTTGTTTGCCTTAAACTCACTTACAAAATCAAGTGTATTATCTTGTTTTACTATTTCATAAACTCTATCAAAACGTGTATCTCCTGCTATTTTAACGTGCTTAATTTTTATTTTTTCTACTAATTTTTTAGACTTTTCATCTTGTACAAAAACAATTTCAAATTGCTGCATTGCTTTACGTATAAAAGCACCTAAAGGACTAAATAAAAACTGATTTTCTCTAAAAATACCCGAAATTAATAGTGTTTTAATGTTGTTTTTACCTAATTCATTTAAATAATTAGGCCAGATTTCATATTTCACAAAAATAGCAACGCTAGGGTTTAATATTTTAATGAATTTGCGTGCATTTCTTTTACTATCTAAAGGTAAGTAAAGTACTAGAGCTGCTTTATCATAATGCTTTTGCACTTCATAACCAGAAGGCGAAAAGAACGTCAATACTACTTGGTATTTTTCTTGAATAGCTTTAGCCTCTAAAACAGGACGTCCTTGCTCAAATTCGCCCAAAGAGGCACAATGCATCCACAAAATAGGCTTTTCATTTCTAGAAAAAGAAGCTAAAGTGGTAAATACTTTTTTTCTTCCATTTACAAACAAAGCTAGCTTATCATTAAACAAGGCTAGAACCTTTAAAAGAGCAGCAGCTAGAAATATAACAATATCATAAAGTACAATCATAGTACAAAAATACATTTAAATAATTATCTTTGTAGCAAATCTTAATATAAAGCAATTTTAGATGAAAAAAATTCAGATGGTTGACCTTGTTGGTCAATATGCAGAACTAAAAGATACTGTTAATGCTTCATTGACACAAATAATGGAAACAGCTCAGTTTGTAAACGGACCTGCCGTAAAGCAATTTCAAGCAGATTTAGAGCAATATCTAGACGTAAAACATGTGATTCCTTGTGCCAATGGTACCGATGCTTTGCAAATAGCAATGATGGGATTAGGGCTAGAACAAGGTGACGAAGTTATTACAGCAGATTTTACCTTTGCAGCAACGGTAGAAGTCATTGCTTTATTAAAACTCACACCAGTACTTGTAGATGTAGATAAAGATACTTTTACTATAAATATTGAAGCCTTAAAAAAAGCTATTACACCAAAAACTAAAGCTATAGTTCCTGTGCATCTTTATGGACAATGTGCTAATATGGACGAAGTAATGGAAATAGCTAAAGCACATAATCTTTATGTTATAGAAGATACGGCACAAGCTATTGGTGCAACATATACGTTTAAAGACGGCACTTCAAAAAAAGCTGGAACCATAGGTCATGTAGGTTGTACTTCATTTTTTCCTTCTAAAAATTTAGGTTGTTATGGTGATGGTGGTGCTATTTTTACTAATGATGATGAGCTTGCGCACACCCTTAGAGGAATAGTAAACCACGGTATGTATAGACGTTATTATCACGATGTAGTTGGGGTTAATTCGCGTTTAGATAGTATGCAAGCTGCGGTTTTACAAGCTAAACTTCCTTTATTAAATAAGTATAACAAAGCACGAAAAGCAGCAGCAGATTTTTATGATAATGCCTTTGCTTCTTGTGATAAAATAATAGTTCCACATCGTGAAAAAAGCTATTCAGACCACGTCTTTCATCAATATACTTTACGTATTATTAATGCTGATAGAGATGCGCTAGCTGCACATTTACAAGAAAATAACATTCCTCACGGTATTTATTATCCTGTGCCATTACACTTACAAGAGGCGTATAAAGATTCTCGTTATAATGAAGCTGATTTTAAAAACACCAATGAACTAATTCACGAAGTGATTTCACTACCCATGCATACGGAATTAGATGAAGAACAATTAACCTTTATAACAAATACAATTTTAGCATTTCTTAAAAAATAACAGATGATATTAGTAACAGGAGGTTTAGGTTTTATAGGTTCACATACCGTTGTGGAGTTACAAAAACAAGGTTATGAAGTGGTGATAATAGATAATTTATCCAATTCATCTTTGGATGTATTAAAGGGAATTACTAAGATAACAGGCAAAAAACCATTATTTGAAAAATTGGATTTGCGCAACAAACCTGCTGTTCATTATTTCTTTGATAAATACAAAAATATAACAGGCGTAATCCATTTTGCTGCATCTAAAGCTGTAGGAGAAAGTGTGAAAAACCCGTTATTATACTACGAAAACAATATTGGAACGCTCGTTTATTTACTACAAGAAATGACTGCTAGAGGCTTGTCAAATCTTATTTTTAGCTCTTCATGCACGGTTTACGGGCAAGCAGACGTATTACCCATTACCGAAAATGCTCCTATAAAAAAAGCAGAATCTCCTTATGGCAACACCAAGCAGGTAAGTGAAGAAATCATAAAAGATACTACGCTTGCTTATAAAAATTTCAAGGCTATTGCCTTGCGGTATTTTAACCCTATTGGTGCGCATCCATCAGGAGAAATTGGTGAGTTACCACTTGGAACTCCTCAAAACCTTATTCCTTACATCACACAAACTGCTATCGGTATTCGTGAGCAACTTGCTGTTTTTGGCGATGATTATGATACGCCTGACGGAACAGCAATCCGTGATTATATTCATGTAGTAGATTTAGCCGAAGCACATATTGTGGCTTTAGCACGTCTTTTGGATAATAACAACAAAAATCAATTAGAATTTTTTAATATTGGCACAGGAACAGGAAGTTCTGTATTAGAAGTAATTAAAGCTTTTGAAAGGGTTAATAATTTAAAGCTAAATTATAAAATAGCTCCTAAACGTGCTGGAGATGTTACCGCAGCTTATGCGGACACTACACTTGCTAATAATGAACTAGGATGGCAAGCAAAATTAAACCTAGAAGATGCTTTGAGAGATGCTTGGCAATGGGAGAAATTATTGCAAAAAAAGCAGTAGTAAATCTAATTACTACTGCTCTTAAAAAAACAAAAATCACTTACTACTATAGTACCCCTATTTTTTTATGAATATTAAAATTAATCTGCTTTAGATATTGACACTTTTTACAATCAACATATCGATAGCAATTGGAATTGGGCATAAGTTCCAACACATAAAGCAGGATAAAAATATTATTAATATTAGTGATTTGTTCTATGTATTACTTTTTTTATTTTTTTACCTTT
>CAYPAK010000169.1:0-3872 GCA_964408665.1 uncultured Flavobacteriaceae bacterium
GTATTAACGTACGTGATCGTGATTTGCAATCAGTAGTAGATGATATCAAGCAAGTAGTAGATACGCAGATAAAAATTCCTGTAGGTTATAGTGTAACTTATGGCGGACAGTTTGAAAATTTGCAATCTGCCAAAGCACGATTGGCTATTGCTGTGCCTATTGCTTTATTACTGATATTTATCTTGCTTTTCTTTGCCTTCAACTCGGTTAAAGAAGCCTTGATTATTTACAGTGCAATCCCTTTTGCAGCCGTTGGTGGTATCTTGTTTTTATGGATGCGTGATTTGCCGTTTAGTATCTCTGCAGGGGTAGGGTTTATTGCCTTATTTGGTATTGCCGTTTTAAACGGGATTGTACTTATTGAGGAGTTTAAAGAATTAAAACACAACGGAATGAATCCCAATGATGAACTTATAGTTTTTGGAGCTAAAAGCCGATTGCGAGCAGTATTACTTACTGCACTTGCAGCAGCTTTAGGTTTTCTGCCAATGGCAATATCTAATGGAGCAGGAGCAGAGGTGCAACGTCCTTTAGCAACCGTTGTTATTGGTGGTTTAATCACTTCTACTTTATTGACCTTGTTGGTTTTACCTGTTTTATATGCTTTGTTTGATGCAAAACGTGAGCGTAAGCGTTTCCATTTAAAAAGTAAAAAAGGAAAAGTAATTTCGGTTATCTTGTTATTGTTTTCTCTAGGGATGCAGGCACAAAATGAGCCTTTAACTTTAGAGGCATTAAAGCAAAAAGCCTATGACAATAATAAAACAATCCAAAGTTCACAATTAGAAGTTGATAAACAAGAACTTTTAGCTAAATCAGCTAATGATATTGGAGAAACTACATTTTCGTACACCTATGAAGATGATAAAATAACTGAGCAGCAAGGTGTTTTTAATACTTTTAATGTTTCTCAAGATTTTAGCTTACCTTCAGTATATAAGGCGAATAAAGACTCGCAAAAAGCTAGATTAGCTATTGTTAAAGCTCAGTTAGAACAACAAAAATTACAATTAGATAAAGCTTTAGAAATGGCATATTACCAGTTTGTTTATGCTAAAGAAAAAGAGCAAGTTTTTAAAACTTTAGATAGTTTGTATCAAAATTTTGCACAGAATACCAAGCGTAAATTTGAACTTGGAGCAAGTGATTATTTAGAAAAAATCACAGCAAAATCTAAATATAGACAAGTGCAGTTGCAATACAATCAAGCTAAGCAAGATGTAACTATTGCCAAATTAAAAATAAAGCAATTAGTGCAGTTAGATACTGATTTTGAGATTGCAGCACAGTCATTAGATGTTATAGAGACACATACTATTTCCTTGTCAGATAATAAAGGCTTGTCAGTCTATAAAGCACAAGAGCAATTTGCAGTAATACAGACCAAAAAAACTAAAAGCGCTTTGCTGCCTAAGTTAAATCTAGGCTACAGTTATGGTAATAATACATTTTATGATGGCACCTTACAATCCTTTAATGTTGGAATGAAAATACCTTTGTTTCAAAGGAATTTGAGAGCCAAAGCCAAAGCAGCTAAAATTGATAATGAAATAGCTCAACAAGCTATTGTTAATTATGAATACTTACTAGAAAATAAACGAAACGAATTGCTTAGTAAACTCGATAAATATCAAGAGAATATAAGCTATTTTGCTACAGAAGGCAAAGCGTTATCTGAAGCGATTTTTAAAACAGCAGATAGAAGTTTTAAAGAAGGAGAGATAGATTTCTTTCAATATATTCAAAGTTTAGAAAATGCGTATCAGTTAAAACTTTCGTATTTAGAAAGTTTAAATCAGTATAATCAAACCGTAATACAAATTAATAATTTAAGTCTATAAATACTGCCTTGAATTCTTATTAAATAAAAATAAAATATAAAAAGATGAAAAAAATAGCATATAAAATAACATTAATAGCACTTGTTTTTTTAGCAAGCTGCTCAGAAAAAACCAAAGAAACAACTGCTGTAAAAGCTGCAGAAACTGTTGAAGAACATAACGATACTGAAGTTACAAAAACACAGTTTGAAACGTCAGGAATGATTTTAGGAAAATTTACAGAACAAAATTTTCCTGTAACTGTTCAAGCCTCAGGAATGATAGATGTACCACCACAAAGTAAACAAATAGTTACTTCGTTTTATGGAGGAACGGTAAAGAAATCAAATTTATTAATCGGAGATGTGGTGCGAAAAGGGCAAGCTTTGGTAACTATAGAAAATCCTGAGTTTGTAGATATGCAACAAGAATATTTAGAAATAAAAGAACAATTAGATTATCTTAAAAACGAATACGAGCGACAAAAAACATTATTTGATGAAAAAATCACTTCGCAAAAAAAGTATTTAAAGGCAAAAAGTGATTATCAACGACAGTTAGCTCGTTATAAAGGCTTAGCCAAAAAGTTAACTATGCTAAATATTAGTAGAAAGGCAGTAGAACAAGGAAATATCACTTCGCAAATCACTTTATATGCAGCTATTAGCGGTAGCGTAACAAAGGTAAATGTAAGTAAAGGAACACAAGTGTCTCGATCTGATGAGATTATAGAAATCATTAATACGGATCACATACACGTAGAACTGACCGTATTTGAAAAGGATGCGATGAAAATTAAGAAAGGGCAAGTTATCCGTTTTAAAATACCCGAAGCATCTAATGATTATTTTGAAGCAGAAGTGCATTTAGTTGGCAAAACCATAGACGAAAAAACACGAACAGTAAAAGTGCATGGACATTTGCATAAGGAAACCAAAAATAATTTTAATATCGGTATGTTTGTAGAGGCATTTATAGAAATTTCTAACGAAAAATCGTTGGCTTTACCTAGCGATGCAGTATTAGAAGATGATGATGAAAATGTAGTTTTTCAATTAGAAAAGCAAGAAAATGATCATTATATTTTTGAAGAAATAGAAGTGAAAGCAGGAAAAACTTATAATGGATATACACAGATTTTAAATAAAAATATAGACAATGAGAAAGCAGTTTTAGTTAAAAATGCCTATGCTTTGGCAAATTCAGCAGGAGGAGGGCATTCACATTAGCCGAAAAAGCAATTAATAAAAAATAGTACCTTTGTAAAACAATTTAACAAAAAGCATGGAATACACCACAGAAGATTTAGAAAAACACTACGTAAACCGTAGTAACTGGCTTAGAGCAGCTATTTTAGGCGCAAATGATGGTATTTTGTCTACAGCAAGTATCATTATAGGAGTTGCAGCAGCAAGTAATACCACGAGCGATGTTGTGGTACTTACAGGAGTTGCGGCAATTGTAGCTGGAGCGTTAGCAATGGCAGCAGGAGAGTATGTGTCTGTTAGTTCGCAAGCAGATATAGAAAACTCTGACTTAGAACGCGAGAAGTGGGAGTTAGAAAATATGCCCGAATTAGAATTATCTGAATTGGCAAAAATTTATCAAAAACGTGGTTTAGATGATGCTTTAGCTTTAGAAGTAGCTAAGCAACTCACCAACCACAATGCTTTAGAAGCGCATGCAAGAGACGAGCTAGGTATTAACGAAATAACCCAAGCAAAACCCTTAGAAGCTGCTTTAGCTTCTGGTGCAGCCTTTGTGTTTGGAGGTGCTTTACCTTTATTAGTTGGTTTCTTAGCACCATTAGATAAAATGGTTTATATCCAATACATAGCCTCAATGATTTTTCTGATAGTTTTAGGTGTTACAGCTGCCAAAATGGGTGGTTCAAGCATAAAAAGAGCGGTAATACGAATTACCTTTTGGGGAACTATTGCTATGGGAATTACCGCTTTGATTGGTTCTTTATTTGGGGTAAATGCTTAGACTACGTAACTTGTGTTACATACAGTTAATTATAAAGTTATATATTTGAAAATTAATAAATTA
>CAYPAK010000170.1:0-3841 GCA_964408665.1 uncultured Flavobacteriaceae bacterium
AACTACTTTATATCATCAAAGTTATTTGGTTTTTGAAGCATTTTTAGGGTAAATCGCCCTATGAACAACACCAAAACAAGAAGCAAGCCCCAAAGTAGTTTTTCGTTGCTTAAAAAGCTGTTTTTAGCAGCCGTTTTAGCTTTTTTTATACTGATTTCTTCGCCTAGAGTAACTGTTTTTAATTGCTTTGGTATTTTATTTTTAAAATAGGCTAAATCATAATGTGCTTTTGTTGCTTTTTTATTACCATAAGCTAAAAAATAGTGGCTTTGTTCACTTTTTTTGACTTTAAAATGAGCAATTAAACGATGTTTTTTACTAGAAACTAAAGTAGCTCCAAAGGCAAGTGTTTCGTTATCTTGATTGTTGATTGTTATTTTTAATTCCTTAGCTAATCGTGCTGAAAACTCAAACACGGGTTTTTCTAAAGAACTCAAGGTGCCACGATATAGTGTTTCGTAGTTATAAATCCATCCTTTTGGACTTTGTACGCTATCGGAAACATAGCTAATCTGTATGGGGCGGTAATAATCAAAATCACTGTTAAGTGTTAGCGCTATTTTAGAAACAGGCACTTTATGTTTTAAGTTTAGTGTGATTATAGTATTTTTATCCTCTTCTTTTATAGTGCTTTTGGTTTTATAGCTATTTTCAGCACCTTTTGTTTTGGTGTTTTTGTATAAATAAGCGTTTACAAGCTTTACTTTTTTACTAGGAACACGAATGCGGTAATACGGATATGTTGCATTAGTAAAATTTAGCGTATTATAACTATAATTAATTTGTGCTTTTGCAATACTAAGCACACGCGCACTTTTTATATCATACCATTTTCTTTGATTAGTAGACCCTTGTAATAACACGGTAAAATCATAGTTTTTTTTATCAAACTGAAGCTTTATTTGGTTTATAGCTTCTTTATTAAGCACTTTATACGTAACATAACTATATTTAGCATCTTGCACCTTGTTTAAGGCTTTAAAGTTTATTTTATCTTGAGTGATTATGTCATGAGAAACCTCTAATAGATATGGAACAGTAGTGCTGTCATTCTTATAAATTCTAATATCGTTGAGGTTTGTTTGTGTTTTTTCAAAAATAGTATTAGGTAGCACTACTTGATGCCATTCTTGGTTTACACCTGTTAATTCACGTTTATAATCATAATCAGTAAGCTGAGCATAACTTATATTTATAAAAAAAACAGCACATACAAATAGTAGTTGTTTTAATCTTGTTTGTTTATTTTTGTTCGGTATCATTATCAAAAATTTTAGCATTGTATTTATTATATAAAAATGAAATCAGTAGTAAAAGTGCGCCAAGTACCATAAAAATTATTGTTTTGGCTATGGTGTTTAAATGGGTAATATCGTAGAAGAATAATTTAACCAACGTTAATGCAAAAAGTGCTATTCCAGCAATGCGAAATGCTTTTTTGTGCTGCCCAATACCCAAACTTATTAATACTAAAGCATAAACACCCCAAAGGATAGATAAGCTAAATTTATATACGCCTGTAAAGCCTTGTAGAGCCATAATTTGTATCAATTCGCTACTTAAAATCCAAAGTAGTAAAAGGTGTATAAATAATTCAAAGCCTTCGGCTAATTTAGGTTTAATAAAGGTTTTAAAAGATGGTTTTATACTAAATACCGCAAATATTAAAAATAAATAGGAAATATAACGAATATAAATATGATATGCACCTCTGTAATAATAGGTAACATCGGTTTGTTTGATATAGTTTTCTCTTAGCACACCAAAAGCAAGTAAGTTTCCTGTTAAGAACATAAAAACAGTAAGTAACACAAATACAAAAGCAACTAGTTTTATGGTTTTGTTTTTGATAAATTTATTAACTAATAATGCCAGAATACTCCAGAAAAACAAGGTGTAATTACTAAGCCAAATTTGTTTAAAACTGTACAAACTACCATCAGTATGATATTCTGGTTTATAAAGTGTGGTTTCGGTTATTTTTTGACTCCAATAACGGGTAATTTCTAATGCAAAAGTTTGGTATAGCACAATAAGCGTTACTATAGGAATAGCAAAAGTAAACACCCGATGATACCATTTCGTTTTATCAAAAACAAGGGTTTCTTTTGTAGTAAAACGCAAATAGCTAATCCAAGAAAATGCTACAGCTGCTAGTAGTGAAACGATAAAATTAATATGAAAAAACAATGGAATTTTAGAATGGGAGTTGTCTTTTATTCCTTCGTAGTTATAATAATGCGGCACATTGTTCCAGTCCATAGCTAAGCTAAAAAACGCAAGCACTATCATAATATAAGCAAGTTTTATAAAAACTTGTATTCTTTTGGATGCACCCAACCAAAATAGCAAGGCAGCTTCTACGAGCCAAACAAGTGTAATCCAGTTGCCTTGTAGTTGCACAGGAACTGCAGCGGTAACAAAGACTAAAGTCAACACAATAACAAGGTAAAACAGTTTTTTGTCGCCTAATTTTTTAGTATAAATATATTGTGCTACTCCAAAATTAATCAAAGCATTTAATACGGTAAATATACCTAAATAAGCACTATGACTGTGTGACAACACAGCGAAACCTAAACCATAAAACACAAAAGAATTACTTAGTAAAAGCACTATTGTTTTACTGTCATAGTTTTCTTTTTTAATTAACTTGTAGGCTAAAAACATGGTGTAAAAAATTAAATAAAACAGGAATGAAAACCCTAAGATAATACCAAAGTGTTTTTTATCATCATAACGATCCATAAACCACGAGACTATAATTAGCCAAGAAAAAGCATAAGCAAAATAATAGGCTATTTTCCAATCTTGTTTAAAAGCTACATAGAGAATCCCTATGTTTACCAAGGCAGTATAACTGAGTAAAACCACGACATTTCCTGAACCTGTGCTTAACAAAAACGGTACTGCATAAGCTCCAACCAAACCTATGATAGCAATAACTTGCTCCTTATAAGACAAGGCGGAAATCACCGTAAAAACAGTAAAAAGCACCATTAAAGCAAAAGCAACCGTTTGCGGGATAATTTGGTAAAAACTAAAAGCGGCATAGGTTATAAAATAAAGCGATGCCATAGCGCCACTTAATAATACCGCAGAAAAGGCGTGGTATTTTTCTTTGAGTTTAAAAGCTGTGCCTAATAGCACAAAACCAACCAAATAACCTAAAACAATACGTGCTGTTGGAGTAATAATATTATTGTTAATAGCATATTTTACACCGATAACAACACCGATAAGCAAAATAAGAATTCCTATTTTATTGATAATATTTTCACCTATAAATCGCTCTAAATCGGACTTTAAAAGTGATTTTTGCTTTGGTGTTTTAGCTACTTTTTTAGGTTTAACAATAGCTTGTGGTGCTGGTTTTTTATCTTGACTAACGCTTAAAACAGCTGGTTTTTCGGTAGTTACTATTGGTCTTAGTGCTGCTTCTTGAGTTTGGGTTTGCTGAGGAGCTATTTTTTGTTGTAGCTTATCAATCTGAAAGCGTAAACGAATGATTTCATCATTAAACTTAGCTTGCGATTTTTGAAGATTTTCAAGTTTTTTGTACAGTAAATTTATTTGTTTCTGTGCGTTCATTAGTTATTGATTTTAAACAAAATTACAACAAAAACAGCAAAGCGCTTCTGCTAAATGTGTTTTTGTAGCCTAAGAATGTATATCCGTAAGGAAATAGTTTATAAGCGTTAAATAAAATTAGGTTTTGAAAGTAAAAAAGACAACTAACTTTAGTTGTCTTTTTTGTTGAGGCGTCTAGCGGATTCGAACCGCTGTAGGAGCTTTTGCAGAGCCCAGCCTAGCCACTCGACCAAGACGCCAATATTTATTT
>CAYPAK010000171.1:0-3818 GCA_964408665.1 uncultured Flavobacteriaceae bacterium
GCAGATGCAGGAGAGCGAACCGTATATACTATAGTAAAAGACCCAAAAGGTAATGTGGTAGGAAAATCTACAGAAACATTTCCGTATCGTGGAGAAAACTTAAATTTTAGTGGTTCTAGAACTATCTATTTTGAAAATAAAACATTAGACGTTTGTATGTTTGTAAAGAAAAAAGCAGACTTACCTGTAGGGAAATATTTAGCCTATGTTTATGTAGATGGCGACCAAATAGGCGATACCGCATTTTTCTTAAACTAATAAAGAATAAAATTTAATAAAATTTAAAATTCCTATTTTGTTTTAAATAGGAATTTTTTTAGTAAAAATAATTATGGCAAAACAAGAAGATAAATTTAAAAAAGTACTTTCTCATGCTAAAGAATATGGCTTTGTGTTTCAATCTAGTGAAATCTATGATGGTTTAAGTGCGGTTTATGATTATGCACAAAATGGCTCGGCATTAAAAAATAACATACGCGCATATTGGTGGGCCGCAATGGTACAGCTCAATGAAAATATAGTAGGTATAGACGCTTCTATATTTATGCATCCTACTACTTGGAAGGCTTCAGGGCATACCGAAGCGTTTAATGATCCATTAATAGATAATAAAGATTCTAAAAAACGCTATCGTGCCGATGTTTTAATAGAAGATTATTGTGCGAAAATAGAAGGGAAAATAGCCAAAGAAGTAAAAAAAGCTGCCAAACGTTTTGGTGATGCTTTTGATAAACAAGAGTTTTTGAATACCAACGGGAGAGTAAAAGGTTATCAAGATAAGATAACTACTATTTTATCTCGTATGGGAAAATCATTAGAAAATGAAGACCTTGCTGATGTTAAAGCATTAATAGAAGAACTAGAAATTGCTTGCCCTGTATCAGGTTCAAAAAACTGGACAGATGTAAAGCAGTTTAACTTAATGTTTGGTACGAAACTAGGTGCAGATGCTGCTTCGGCAATGGATTTGTATCTTAGACCAGAAACGGCGCAAGGTATATTTGTAAATTTTGCTAATGTGCAGAAAACAGGACGCATGAAAATACCATTTGGGATTGCCCAAACAGGAAAAGCCTTTAGAAACGAGATTGTAGCAAGACAGTTTATATTTAGAATGCGCGAGTTTGAGCAAATGGAAATGCAGTTTTTTGTACGTCCAAACACCCAACAAGAATGGTACGAAAAATGGAAAGAAAACCGTTTGAAATGGCATCTTTCTCTTGGGCTTGGTGAAGATAATTATCGTTTTCACGATCACGATAAATTAGCACATTATGCAGATGCAGCAGCAGACATCGAATTTAATTTTCCTTTTGGATTCAAAGAATTAGAAGGAATACATTCAAGAACAGATTTTGACTTGAAAGCGCATGAGAAGCATTCGGGAAAAAAGTTACAGTATTTTGACCACGAAATAAATGAAAGTTATGTGCCTTACGTAGTAGAAACTTCGGTTGGTTTAGACCGTATGTTTTTAGCTGTTTTTTCAACAGCACTACAAGATGAAACTCTGGAAGATGGTTCTGTTCGTACCGTAATGAAACTACCAAGTGTACTTGCGCCATACAAAGCAGCAATATTGCCATTACTTAAAAAAGATGGATTGCCAGAAATAGCAAAAACAATTATCAATGATTTAAAATTTGATTTTGCTGTTGCTTATGATGAGAAAGATGCTGTAGGAAGACGTTATAGACGTCAAGACGCTATAGGAACACCATTTTGTATTACGGTAGATCATCAAACTAAAGAAGATAATACGGTTACTATAAGATACCGTGATACAATGCAGCAAGAACGCGTAGCTATTAGCGACTTAAAATCATTAATAAATAAAGAAGTAAGTATGAGCGAGTGGCTTAGAAAATTAGCTTAAAACTATCTTTTACAATATAAAAAAGACATCTATATATGATGTCTTTTTTTTTGCTTTAATGATTATAACTGCCGTTCTATTGCCTTGATAATAACATCAGAATCTATTAAAATAATACTTAGTACGCCAAGAATTAAAGAAAATTTCAAGAAAAGATGTATTAGCTTATACTGAGCTTCTGTTTTTGCTTTTAAAATAAAATAACTATAAAAAGGTAAAGAAGCAATAATAAGATAAAAATAATAATACATATTGCCTATTTCAGGGAGGTTTATGATATAGTAGATAGGAATAATACTTATAAAAAGCAATGCTAAAACACTGTACTTAGCCATTTGAATACTATAAACTATAGGTATTGTTTTTTGATTGGTTAATAAATCACCTTTGATGTTTTCTAAATCTTTTAATATTTCTCTTGCTGTGAGTATAAAATAAAGGAAAACTGCATGAAATAAAATGATTTTATTAAAGTTTTTATAATATAAAAAAACAGCAAAAAATGGAATAATACTCAAAGTACTTGCTACAAGGTTTCCGATTATAGTTATACGTTTTAATTTATGTGAATAAAACCAAATCCAAAAAATATATACGGCAAAAAATAAAGCAGCTCTCCAAGAAATAATAAAACTTATAGTAACTGCTAGAAAATTTAATAAAAAATAAATTTTTAGTACAGTTTCTTTGCTCAGCGAATTGTCAATAACGCGTTTTAAAGGTCTATTGATAGCGTCTTTCTTGCTGTCGTAAAAATTATTGATAATATAACCAGCAGCAATACTAAGACTAGAAGATAGGATGATGATTAAAAGATTATAATCTAACAAAATAGTTCTAAGACGTTTTTGTGGCGCTAGAATGTAAATAGCAGCAAGGTAAATGGCTACTATTAAAAAAATAATATTATAAACACGAACAACCGAAAACAAGCTCAAAAGTTTTTGCGTTATTTTCGGTTGTTTATTCATTGTTAAGCTTTGATTACGGCAATTTAGATTCTTTTCATCTGCTGTTTCATCATTTTTATTTGGTCTGCAAGCATATTGTGTTTGTCTAGTTTTTTTGCTTCGGCAAGTAAGGTTGTTGCTTCTCTTTTTCTACGTTTTTGCATAGCAATTCCTGCAAGGCTTAGTTTTGCCATTGCCATGTCGTTGTCCATATTTAAACCTAATTTTATAGCTTTTTTGAAATATTTTTCTGCTACAGTTAGACTTTTTTGTGAATTGATAATTCCAAAAAGATAGTTATAATAACCTTCTTGTTTTGGAACTAAAGCACTTGAAGGATTTTTTATTTTCTCTAACCATTTTGCTGTTCCTTCCATATCTTGTTTTCTAAGACGTAAGAATGCTAGTAGTAATAGTTCATTTCTGTAATAGAAAAAGATTATAATAAGTGCAAGTAAAATATACATAATACCGTTACCAATATGCCCTAAAGTAAATTGATATACTGCTAGTCCAAAAACGATTGCAGCAAGTATAAGTTTTATAGTTTTGTTAAACATAGTTATGTTTTTTTGTGATTAAAAATTAGATTACAAAATTACTAAACTATTTAATATTTTTAGCTATTTTTGTACAAAACCTTTTTGTGGTTAAGATATTAAATTACAGATTTTAAAATTTTAATAATTATTTTTTAAAAATAGATTTGTCAAACAAAAAAGTTTTGTATATTTGCCCTCGCTTTTAAAGCAAATGAACAATAAAGATTATCAGTTAAAAACATAAGAAGATGAGTAAAAGAACATTCCAACCGTCTAAAAGAAAAAGAAAGAATAAACACGGTTTTAGAGAGCGTATGGCTTCTGTCAGCGGTAGAAAAGTTTTAGCACGTAGAAGAGCTAAAGGTAGAAAGAAAATATCTGTATCTTCAGAAACAAGACATAAGTACTAGTATTTTCTAGTTTTATAATATAAAAAGAGCAGTGTTATTA
>CAYPAK010000172.1:0-1780 GCA_964408665.1 uncultured Flavobacteriaceae bacterium
GTTAAAACAGTTTCAAGAGAATTATTAAGTGGAACTAATTATGAATTAGACTTAAATAATTTATCAAAAGGAGTATATTTATTAAAAATGAATAATTCAGGTGCTATAATTACTAAAAAATTAGTTTTAAAATAAATAAAAATGAGTCAAAAGCAGCGAAAAATAATTCATATAGATATGGATGCATTTTTTGCTGCAGTTGCTCAATTAGATAACCCTGAATTACAAGGAAAACCTGTAGTTGTAGCTTCACCCAAACCGAGAGGTGTAATTTCTGCAGCGAGTTATGAAGCACGAAAATTTGGCGTGCGCTCTGCAATGAGTAGCCAAGTAGCCAAAAAATTATGTCCAGAACTTATCTTTGTTCCTTCCGATTTTTTACGCTACAAACTACTATCCAATCAAATACGCGGCATATTTAAAGAATATACCGATTTAATAGAGCCTTTATCTTTTGATGAAGCCTTCCTCGATGTAACCCAAAATAAAAAAAAACGAATTTCGGCTACGCTAATAGCGCGCGATATTCGTAAACGTATTTATAAAGAAACAGGACTTACCGCTTCAGCAGGAATTTCATCTAATAAATTTATAGCCAAAATAGCTTCTGATTATAACAAACCCAATGGGCAAAAAACAGTAATACCCGCTGAAATAGCTGATTTTGTAGCAGCGCTACCCATTCATAAGTTTTTTGGTATTGGTAAAGTTACCGCTGCCAAGATGCTTAATCTAGGTGTTTTTACAGGAAAAGAACTTCGTGAGCAATCACTTGAATTTTTAGAAAAACATTTTGGTAATTCGGCACAACACTATTATAACTTAGCAAGAGGAATAGATACCAGCGAAGTAAAACCAAGTAGAACAACCAAATCTGTAGCTACAGAGCATACTTTTGAAACCAACCTTACTTCCGAAATATACATGGAAGAAGCACTCAAAAAGATAACTAACAGTCTTGTAAAACGACTTAAAAAAACAAAACTAAAAGGTAAAACTATTACTTTAAAAATAAAATACAGTGATTTTTCGGTACAAACACGAAGCAAAAGTATTGCGTATTTTACCGATGAAGAATCTATGATTTTTAGTGTAGTAAAAGCATTATTACATCAAGAAAAGCCTAAAGAATCAGTACGTCTTTTAGGAATTTCACTATCAAAACTTGATAATATTAAAAACAACAAATCCGTTTCTATACAACTAAAGTTTGATTTTTAGTTCTAAAAACGGATTTGTTAGTTAATTAGCGTTTTAAGGCAAAGTGACCATATATAGTTCTACCATCTTCTAAAACAGCTCTATACCAATAGTCAGATGAAGGCGCTTCAAAACCATTGTAAATACCATTCCAACCTGCACCTATCGCACGTTGTGTGTAGAGTAGTTTTCCATACCTGTCATAAATATAAATCATAGAGCTAGGCTGGAAGTCTAAACCAAGTGCTTGCCAAAGGTCATTATAACCATCAGCATTTGGTGTTACATATTTAGGGAAACCAACTACTGCAATAGTAATCGTTACAGTTCCACAAGTCTTTTTATCATCAACAGTTACAGTATGAATTCCTGCATGAACATGCTCAAACAATGGTTCATCTTGGTAAGCACCATTATCCATACTGAATTGATAATCTCCTATTCCTAGATTTTGATTGGCTGTAATTATTTCTACTGTATTATTATCTACAGCATCAGTTATAATAACATCATCTGCATTAAAACTAGCAATTGATGATTCATCTACAAATATACTTTTTGATTTAGTACATCCTGTTGT
>CAYPAK010000172.1:1880-3814 GCA_964408665.1 uncultured Flavobacteriaceae bacterium
GTAAGTGGTGTTGTTCCGTCAGCTTCAAAATAGCTTACAGTCATTCCTGTTTGTCCTCCAAGCAATGTAGTTTCTAAAGTATTCGTATTAAATACTTGTATACCATTTTCATTTAAATCACACAAAGGGGCTATCACTACAGGATTGGCAACAGGACTATCATCTACTATAAAGCTAATAGTAAGCGGTACAGAACTACAAGATTGTGTTCTTGTAGTGTCTGTTACAATAGCTATAATATCTTTTGCTACACCTGTATGTCCTACATTACCAAATAAGAAAGTATTAGGAAAAGGACTAGTAATTGCTACTCCATTAGCATCGGTTAATGGTGTTGTGCCATCAGCTTCAAAGTATGTTACTGCCATACCTGTTTGCCCTCCAAGTATAGTGGTTTCTAAAGTGCTTGTGTTAAAAGGGAATAAATCATCATTATCATCATCGCATTCTCGGTATAATGGCACTGCATTAGCTATTGGTATAGGCTCAACATGAAGTGTTATGTAAGGGCCAAAACCTACACAGGCATTATTTAAATCATTATCTACACGCACCCAAATATTTTCTGTTGTAGGTGTGGTATTTGTATAATTAGTTGTATCAGGTATAGGGTTGGTTTCGGCTAAAGCATCTGTTTGATTTTCATAATAACTCACAGTTATGTGTGCTTGTTGTGCTGCAGAAAATTGATTTAAAATATCATTATTAGCACTAGAAAAATCAAAAGCGGTAAGACCATCAGCAGGATTAGCACCTTCATCACAAGCATAAAAATCACGGTGAAAGGTGTTCGGTATTGCTGTAGCAGAAACAAATAAATCTATTTGGGCAATACGAGAACATCCATGAGTAGTAGTAACTGTAGCCCAAACGGTATTAGCGTCTGCACTAGTATAATGTACATCATCAATAATAGCATTTGTAGCATTTTGTGCATCATTTTGTGATGGGTAATAAATAAAAGTTTCATTAGCTGAATTTGTAGAAATTTTTATATTCGCTTCGGTAAGATTAAATACTGAAATTCCATCGGTATCATCATCACATTGTTTTAAAGAAACAGGCGATGTAATGATAGGTAAAGGATATACTTCTATTTCAAAAGAAGTACTTGCAGAACAACCTGAGTTATGTGTGTTTGCTACAAGCACATAAATAGTTTCTGTACTATTAGTGTTTTGATAAGTAGCAGGACTTGCTATTTCATTAACCATAGCAGCATCGGTATAATAATGAATAGTAAAGTCTGCAGCGGATTGTCCATTGAGTATATTTGTTGCGTTTTGTGTTAAATCAAACAGAATAATATTATCTGCATCAGTACCAAAGCTAGTGTTATCACATTCACGAATTGCAGGAACAGCAGTGCTTGGTGTTGGGTTGTCATAAACTCGCACTTCAAAAGTTGTAGTATCTAAGCAAGTATTATTGTTTATATTGCGTATTTCAGCAATGATGGTTTGCGTATAGGCGGTAGTATTCGTGTAATCATTAGGACTAGCTATAACAGTTCCTGCTGTATAATCTGCTGCAGAAGCAAAATAACGAATTTCAAAAAGTGCTGCATTTTGCGCACCTAAAATTATAGGGTTTTGACTAGTAAGATTAATATGTTCCCATACACCATCATTATTATTGTCACAAAACAGTAAATTAGTAGGTTGTGTAGCGATTGGTGTTTGATGATGAGTAATAATGAGTTCATCTTCTCCTGTACATCCTGCCCCAAAAGTAACAACAATTTTATAATGACCATCTTGAGTAGGTGTATAGGTATTGTTAGTTGCTCCTACAATATCTTCAAAAACGCCAGTTGCAGTATTAAAAAGTTGCCATTGGTAGGTTGCTCCTACTGTATTGTCAACATGTAAAGCTGTAAAAGCATCTGCTTGGCATAAATCTTGATTAGTTCCTAAAGCTCCGTTTAGGTCTTG
>CAYPAK010000173.1:0-2104 GCA_964408665.1 uncultured Flavobacteriaceae bacterium
TTTTATTTACTTTTGTAACAAAATAACAAGCTATGTTAGGACTACGATCACTATTTAGACAAGAGAAGAACAAAACGTACAATTACCAACCACGTTACTTTGACGAGCGCAAAGAACGCTTGGAAAATTTAGAAAAAAAATACCACGGCGACAGTGCAAGTAAAGAAACTTACACTATGGATAGACGTGCATTACGTGCTGCTTGGAATATGGAAGATAAAAAATCGGAACGTAAGTTTAATACTCGTTTTATTAAAATAGCAGTTGTACTTTTTACCATTACTTATGTTATTTTGAAATATGATATTTTTTCTGTTTGGGCAAAAATTGCTTATTTAATAAACGGTTAGATGGCAGATATTATACAATTACTCCCTGATAATGTAGCCAATCAAATAGCTGCTGGAGAAGTGGTACAACGACCTGCTTCTGCAGTCAAAGAGCTTATAGAAAATGCTATAGACGCTAAGGCAACTAAGATAAATCTTATCATAAAAGATGCAGGAAAAACACTAATTCAAGTTGTAGATAATGGTATCGGTATGAGTAGTACCGATGCGCGACTTTGCTTTGAGCGTCATGCTACTTCCAAAATAAAAAATGCCACTGATTTATTTAACCTAAATACCAAAGGATTTCGTGGCGAGGCATTAGCAAGTATTGCTGCCATTGCACATGTAGAGCTTAAAACAAAACAAGAACACGAAACTATTGGTACTAAAATAATTATAAAAGGTAATAAGGTTGTTAGCCAAGAACCTGTAAGTATAAATACCGGAACTACGCTTTTAGTAAAAAACCTATTTTACAACATTCCTGCTAGGCGTAATTTTTTAAAATCAGACACGGTAGAACTACGTCATATCATTGATGAATTTCACCGTATTGTGCTAGCACATCAAGATATTAGTTTTTCATTTCATCATAATGGAAGTGAGCTGTTTCAACTTGAAGCAAGTAATCTAAGACAGCGTATTGTTGCTGTTTTTGGCAGTAAAATAAACGAAAAATTAGTACCAATTACCGAAGATACAGATTTAGTAAAAATAAATGGCTTTATAGGTAAGCCTAATTTTGCTAAGAAAAAACGTGGTGAGCAGTTTTTCTTTGTAAACAACCGATTTATAAAAAATTCGTATTTGCATCACGCTATTATGAGTGCTTATGAAGGTTTGCTCGTTCCAAAAGCAATTCCTAGTTATTTTTTGTTTCTAGAGGTTGACCCAAAGACGATAGATATTAATATTCATCCTACAAAAACAGAAATCAAATTTGAAGACGAACATAGTATTTATGCTATTTTGCGCGCAGCGGTAAAACACAGTTTAGGGCAATACAGCGTTATACCTAGCTTAGATTTTGATAAAGATCCTAGCTTAGATTTACCTTACGAATACAAAGAAAAAGAAATTGCTGCTCCAACCATCAGTATAGACCGTAATTTCAATCCATTTGAGCAAAAAAATACTGCAAGCAATAATGCATCTTCCAAAGGAAATTATAATTCTTTTCAGCAGAAGCCTATGCCAACTTGGGAAGCGCTTTATAACCCTACAGAAAGTGATAATTTTGAAAACAATCTCTTTGAGGAAGAAACAAAACAAAAACCTTTATTTGAGAGCGATGAAGCCAAAACAAAAACCTTTCAGATAGCCAAAAAATATATCGCAAGTCCTTTTCAAAACGGTTTGCTTATTATCCATCAAAATAGAGCGCATCAGCGTATTTTATTTGAACAATATTTACAATTAAAACATCAAAACACCGCCATACAGCAGTTGCTATTTCCACAAGAATTACAATTTAATAAACCCGAAATTGCTTTATTAAAACTAATGAATACCGATTTAGAAGATATTGGATTCCAGTTTACTATTACCGATGAAACTATGGTAATCACAGGTGTTCCTTCGTTTTTAGAAAGTAAAAATATAACTACTCTTATTCAAAATTTATTAGCCGAAATACAAGAAAACACACCTAATAATCAAAATATATCTACAGAACTAATCGCTAAGAGTATGGCAAAAAGTCTAGCGATACAAACAGGTGAATTATTAAATAATAAAGAACAAGAACACCTAATTAATAAATTATTTTCTTG
>CAYPAK010000173.1:2204-3802 GCA_964408665.1 uncultured Flavobacteriaceae bacterium
TTATGGATGTTTGGCTCAGCTTTAGAACGTGTTTGGGGAGGAAAGCGCTTTCTAATCTTTTATTTTGCTACAGGTATTGGAGGAGCTATTTTGTATTTAATCATAAAACACTTTCAATTAATGGCAGGACTGGAAGCGTTACCCGCAGAAACACTAGAACTACTAAAAACACAAGGTGCTGATGCCATAGCGCACGGGAAAAACTTTACGGACACTGCTTTGGCTAATTTAAATGGCTTAATGAACGGCCCTATGGTTGGTGCTTCTGGTGCTATTTCTGGTTTATTAATGGCTTTTGCCTTTGTATTTCCTAATCACGAATTGATGCTAATGTTCTTCCCTGTACCAATAAAAGCAAAGTATTTTGTTCCTTTATTAATTATCTATGAATTGTATTCTGGAAGCGCAAATATGACAGGAGATAACGTAGCGCATTATGCCCATATTTCGGGAATGGTTATTGGTTTTTTGATTATGAAATTTTGGGGAGGACAGTTTAAACACCAGCGCTGGAACTAAAAACAGTTGCTATTTTTCTGATTTAATTAGCTCTTCTAATTCTTCCTTCTTTTCTTTTGGTAAATGATGCGTACAATGTTCATCGGCATGAGTTTTTAGGAGTTTAGATAACATGCTATTTTTTTTAACGTATGCATTGCATTTTACACACCACAAAATATGCATTTCTAGCTTAATACGTTCCCATAATGAAGATTCTTTATATTGACTTCTATCACATATATTACCTGCTTCATGGCACGATATAAATCCTTTTTTTATATTTTTATTACTCATTATATATGCTTAATTATACCAGTTAATTTCCATACATTCCATAAGTTGCACGCGTGCACGATGGATAATTACCCATAGATTAGACGAACTAATATCCAATTCATTACAAATATCTTGTGATTCCATTTCTTGTAATGTTTTCATTCTAAAAACAGTAGCTTGTTTTACAGGCAAATTATCAATACAATTTTCTAATGTTTGAGATAAATCATCATTATCCAAATCAAAATCAGTATTATTTCCTTTGTGGTCTGCTACACGTTCTTCTAGCCAATCACCTTCTTGTTCATCAGTATTGATATAGCTCATACGAACCTCAGCTTTGCCTTTTTTAGAATTACTTTTACGGTAATAATCTATAATTTTACGTTTTAAAATGGCAATAAGCCAAGTGCGTTCTGAGGCTTCACCTTTATAATTTGCTTTAGCTTTTAAAGCTGCTAGAAAAGTATCTTGAACAATATCTTGTGCTTTCTCATGATTATTTACCCGCTGAATTGTGTAACTATACATATAATCTGCATAATTTTTTATCCAAGTATCAGGGTTAATATGATGTTGCTTATCCTTCAAGTAAAAAGTTTTTGTAAAGGTAAGCAATTATATGTGCTATGCAAAAATTATTTTTATCTATACTAATATAAAATATTACTATCTAATACATAATAAGACTAATGGATATAGCCGTATATTTGCAGTAGAATTAATTTAAAAAAACAATATTATGGCATTAGTAGGAAAAAAATTCCCAAATATTGCAGTAGATGCAATGAATGAAATGGGTGACACATTCAAAGTAAATA
>CAYPAK010000174.1:0-3801 GCA_964408665.1 uncultured Flavobacteriaceae bacterium
TTATATCAACCCTCTAGCTTTTACCTCCAAATATTTATTAATAGTATCAATGGTTAAATTTTCTGGAGTGGTAAGTATAGACATAATACCATATTTCTTAAGCTGATTGACAATCAGTTTCTTCTCATAAAGAAATTTCTCTGCAATGACTTTGTTATAAATAGCCTTTACATCGCTAGCAGGTTCTTTAGTAAAATTAGTTAATTCGCTATTTTTAAAGAATATAACTACAAGAAGGTGGCTTCTAGCTATTCCTTTGAGGTAAGCAAACTGCCTGTCTAAGCCGTCTAAAGTCTCAAAATTGGTATATAAAAAGAGTAAACTTCGTTGCGTAATATTGCGGTTTATGTGCGCATATAAACGTCCGTAATCACTCTCTTTAAAGTCGGTTTTGATATTGTAGAGCGTTTCTAAAATATGATTCATTTGCATACCGCGGCGCGATGCTACAACGTTGTTTTCTATTTTTTTGCTAAAAGTAAATAGTCCTGCTCGGTCTTGTTTTTTTAAAGCCACATTACTAATAACCAATGAGGCATTAACCGCATAATCAAGTAAACTTAAACCGTTAAAAGGCATTTGCATA
This sequence comes from uncultured Flavobacteriaceae bacterium, assembly GCA_964408665.1. Classification (GTDB taxonomy): domain Bacteria; phylum Bacteroidota; class Bacteroidia; order Flavobacteriales; family Flavobacteriaceae; genus JALSVQ01. The sequence goes on from CAYPAK010000174.1 coordinate 587, forward strand.
ACGCGTCCTTTGTCTATAATACTGTAAATGGGCTGCGATTTTTGGTCTTGAAATTGGTTAATCATTAATTGGTTGCGTTTTGCCGTAGCCTTCCAGTTTATAGTACGCACATCATCACCAATTACATATTCTTTTATCTGTTCAAATTCCATAGTGTGTCCTATGCGACGCACTTTTTTTATTCCTAGTTCGTTTAAACGATAAGTAGCTGCAATCAAATCAAATTTTTTAAGCTGAATATACGAAGGATAGGAGGGAACAAGTTGTTTTTCGCTAAGATTAAAACGTCTAGCAACAAGTCGTAATGGCGACTGTGCATAGACTAGGAGTTTGCCAAACCAAAACTCACCACGTTCCGTAGGTCGAAGCGTATAATTAAAGTGCTCGCTGCTTGAAGGTTTTAATTTTTGCACGATACTAAAATCGCGTTTTTGAAACTGTATTGGTATTTCGTCTATTATGGTGGTTTTTACAGCAAAAGAATAATTGTTTTTAAGGCTTATTGTTATTGGATTTTCATCACCATTAGATAATTTTTCTGGGCAAATACGTTCGCCCTGTATGCCGCTTTTTAAACTATACAATATTATAACATCAAGCAGGGTAAAACCAAAAAGTACAAGCAGAAGTGTTTGTGTTATTCCAAATAATTCAGGCACAAGATAAGATACTATGAATAGTATAATTACCAATCCATAAGCCAAGAAAAAAGGCGGTTCTAAGTATAATGATTTTATAAATCGTAGCACAAGTTTATTATTTTATCGAGGTATTTCTATAGTGTCTAATAATTGTTTGATTACTTGTTTGGTTGTTACGCCTTCCATTTCGCGTTCGGGAGCTATAATCACACGGTGTTGTAGCACAGGGATAGCAGCATGTTTTATATCGTCTGGCGATACAAAATCGCGTCCTTCCATTGCGGCAAAAGCCTTTGATGCGGCTAATATAGCAAGGGAAGCTCTAGGAGATGCGCCTAGATATAAAAAGGAATTATCGCGAGTTCCAGTTACAATTTGCGCAATGTATTTCATTAAATTGGCTTCTATGCGTATTTGTGCTGTTATTTTTTGTAGCTGAGCTACTTTTTCTCCTGTAAGTACTGTTTTTATAACGTTAGTCGGCTTTTCTCCTTTACGATTATGATGGGTTTCTAGTATCGCTATTTCTTCTTCTAGCTTAGGATAATCTACTTCTATTTTGAATAAAAAACGGTCTAATTGTGCCTCTGGAAGGCGGTATGTTCCTTCTTGTTCTACAGGGTTTTGCGTAGCAAAAACTAAAAATGGCGGCTGCATAGGATACGTGTTTCCGTCTATGGTTATTTGGCGTTCTTCCATTACTTCAAACAATGCTGCTTGTGTTTTGGCAGGCGCACGGTTTATCTCATCTATTAATACGATATTAGAAAAAATAGGGCCTTTTTTAAAATCAAAAGAAGCCTCTTTCATGTTGTAAATTGATGTTCCTAATACATCGGAAGGCATAAGGTCTGGTGTAAACTGTATTCTAGAAAAACCTACATCCATTGTCTTTGCCATTAGTTTGGCAGTTATGGTTTTGGCAACTCCAGGAACGCCTTCTATTAAGGAATGTCCATTGGCGAGAATAGAGGCTATAAGCATATCTACAAACTGCTCTTGACCGATGATTATTTTGCCTATTTCTGCTCGTATTTGGCTTACACTTGCTTTGAGTTCGCTCAAATCAATACGGTTTTCAAAGTGAATACCTGTGTTTTCTATGTTGTTGTCATCCATGTTGTTATTGTTTTCACTAGTTAAGTTTTCCATAATCAATTGGTTTTTTTATAAAATGAGTCCATTAATTTGTTTAGATTTATCAAATCACTTTCGGTATTTGTATATTTATTATGTATAATATTTATCAAATTTATTAAATGATTTACTTCCTCTTTAGGAACACCTGATTTTAAATGTAATTTGTCAGCAAATTTAGCATCTATTTTTGTTGTATCTAAAGCGTATCGTTCTCGTATAAAATTTAAGAAATAAGTGATTTTTTTCTGTACAATATCTTGTGTTTCGCCTTCTTCATAGTATAGTTCGCCTATGGTTTTGGCAAAGGCAATACTCGTATTTTCAAGTGGTTTTAGTATAGGGATAATGCGCTGCCTTCTTTTCGCCATAAATACTACAAATATAAGTAGTCCAAGTGCTCCAAGTCGCCAAGCCCAAGCAAGAGCAGGTTGCGAAAATATAAAGCGCAAATAACTGCTATTATTTCCTTTGTCAGCTTTTACACTACTATCCCAAAGTAACTCTTTATAATCGGGAATATAAGATAATACACTAGCCACATAAGCTGCATGATTCTCTTTAAGTACATGATAATTTGTAAAGGCATAGGGCTGCGTATTGATGAGGAAATACCCATCACCAAAACGAACTTTTATAAAGTTAATTTTTTCATTGCCCTCATTATTATTATAGCCTAAAACAGTTGTTTTTGTACTGTCTAATTTTGAGAAATAAATTTGCTCAACGCCTTTTTGATAAAAATATTTTTTAGGGTTTAATGTTGTATTAGCAAAGTATAAGGCAAGTTCTTTATCAGTAGTATTCGTTGGGTTGTAGGCGGTTTTTGTTTCAAATCCTAAAGTGTCTTTTAGCATGCTAGAAAAATTGTTTCCTATTAAAACAGTTGTATTACCAAAGCTAGTAAAATCTAGCAATTCTTCAATAGATTTTTTATCAACAGATATCGTATTATTTAGAAAAAGATAAGTGCTTTTTTGATTGTAATCATAGTGATTGTGCAGTTCTTGATACGCTGTTCTATGTATTGTTTTTACAGTAGTTTTAGAAAGAATGTGCTGTAATTCTTGGTATAAAACATACGTTCCCCAAGGTTTTTTGTGATGCTGATTAAAAGACGGCGTCCAGTCCACTTCGCGCTTTGTGTTTTGTTGGCTAAGAGACATAGCTATGATAAGAACTACAAGAATAGCGATATATATTTTTACGGTCTTTCCCATTAGCTTATCAGTTTAAATAATTTTTGAAAAGCGCTATTGGCATCGCTATAAATGGTGTCATTTACTTCAAATTCGCCATACCAACTGTAGTTGTAAATATAAGAAATGTAAGCAAATTGTTCTTTGGTAGCTTTGTTTGCTATTTCGTAATAATAATCACGGTTTGTTTTTTCAAATTCCCATTGTATGATATTTTTTTTTGCTAATAGCTTTAATG
>CAYPAK010000175.1:0-3691 GCA_964408665.1 uncultured Flavobacteriaceae bacterium
TTTTACTTTAACCCTGCACGTTCCAACAAAGCTTCCACAGTAGGCTCTTGACCTCTAAATTTTTTGTATAAATCCATTGGTTTTTGCGTTCCTCCTTGGCTGAGTATATTTTCTTTAAATTTTGTTGCTATTTCTTTATCAAAAATACCGTTTTGTTTAAAGTAAGCAAAGGCATCTGCGTCTAGAACTTCTGCCCATTTATAGGAATAATAACCAGAGGAATAACCGCCAGAAAATATATGAGAAAAAGCAGTACTCATGCAATTTTCTGCTACATCTGGATATAGTTGTGTGTCTCCAAAACCCTGTAATTCTACTTGTTTTACATTAGAATATTCTACTGGATTTTTTCCATGCCAATTCATATCTAACAATCCAAAACTGAGTTGTCTAAGTGTTGCCATTCCTTCCATAAAGTTAGCTGACTTTTTTATTTTTTCAACCAAATCCATTGGTATTAGTTCTCCAGTTTTATAGTGTTTTGCAAACAAATCTAAGGCTTCTTTTTCATAAGCCCAATTTTCTAAAACCTGACTTGGTAATTCTACAAAATCCCAATAAACACTTGTTCCAGATAAACTAGGATAAGTAGTATTTGCCAACATTCCGTGTAAGGCATGCCCAAATTCGTGAAACAATGTAGTAACTTCTCTAAAAGTTAATAATGACGGTTTAGTTTCTGTTGGTTTGGTAAAATTGCACACAATAGAAATATGTGGTCTAGAATTTTCACCTTCTTTTTTCCATTGCGATTTGTAAGAAGTCATCCAAGCTCCGTTTCGTTTTCCTTCTCTAGGGAAGAAATCTGCATAAAAAACAGCAATATAATCGCCTTTTGAATTGGTTACTTCATAGGTTTTTACGTCTTTGTGATAGGTGTCAATATTAAAAACTTCCGTAAAGTTTAAATCGTATAATTTATTGGCAATTTTTAGCACTCCATGGAGAACGTTTTCTAATTTAAAATATGGTTTTAAAGCTTCTTCATCTAAATCGAATAGTTCTTTTTTAAGTTTTTCTATATAATATGATCCGTCCCATTTTTGAATTTGTTCTACATCATCTTTTGCCGCAAAGTTGCTTAATTGTTCATATTCTTTTACAGCAGCAGGTTTTGCTTTTATTAACAAATCATTTAAAAAAGAATTTACTTTTTCTGGTGTTTCTGCCATTCGTTCTTCTAAAACAAAATGAGCATGTGTTTTATAGCCTAATAAATTGGCTCTTTGATGTCTTAATTTTACAATAGTTAAAACATTTTGCTGATTATCGTTCTCGTTATTTTGAAAGGCTCGTTTTCCGAAGGATTTTGCGAGTTTTTCTCGTAGTTTTCGGTTATCAGCATAGGTTATAAACGGCAAATAACTAGGATAATCTAAAGTGATTAACCAACCATCTTTACCTTTTTGTTTTGCTAATAGTTTTGCAGCTTCTTTAGCACCTTCTGGTAATCCTTTTAACTGATTTTCATCGGTTAATAACATTTCAAACGCATTACTTTCTGCCAATACATTTTCACTAAAACTCAATTTTGCTTTGGCTAATTTTTTATCTATTTCACGTAATTTCTCTTTATCGTTTTTTGATAAATTTGCTCCATTTCTTGTAAAGTTTTTATAATTTTTATCAAGTAAAGTTCTTTGTTCTGTGGTTAAATTAAGGCTTTCTTTTTGATTGTAAATCGTTTCAATTCGGTTAAATAACTTTTCATTTAGGCGAATATCATTTCCAAAATCAGACAACAAAGGGGAGACTTCTTGTGCTATTTTTTGTATTTCTGAATTGGTTTCGGCAGAATTCAAATTAAAAAATATAGAAGATATTCGGTCTAATTGGCTTCCTGCGAAATCTAAAGCCTCAATTGTATTGGCAAAAGTTGGTTTTTCTATATTTTGTGCAATGGCATCAATTTCTTGTTTAGCTTTCTTAATAGCTTCTAAAAAGGCAGGTTTAAAATGTGCGGTTTTTATTTTAGAAAAAGGAGCAGTTTGATGTTTTGTAGTAAAGTGTTGTAGTAGTGGATTGTTCATTTTTGTAATTTTATATATAAGAGACTTTAGATATAAGAGACGCTGTAATACAGCGTCTTTACAGATTATTGGAAGCTTTGTGTACTTTCTCTTTTAAGGCTTCTTTATAAGCTATTATGGTATTTTGTACCTCTTTATTACTCGCTCCAATAATTTGTGCTGCTAAAATACCTGCATTGGTTGCGCCATCTAGAGCAACAGTTGCAACAGGCACACCGCTTGGCATTTGTAAAATGGATAAAATAGAATCCCAACCATCAATAGAGTTTCTAGATTTTACAGGAACTCCAATTACAGGTAAAGGTGTCATACTTGCCACCATTCCTGGCAGATGTGCAGCTCCTCCAGCTCCTGCAATAATGACTTTTAAGCCTCTTTTGTGAGCGTTTTTTGAATAATCAAAAAGTTTTTCTGGAGTTCTGTGTGCAGAAACAATATCAACTTCAATTTCAATATTAAATTGTTTTAGAATGTCTATTGCTTCTTGCATTATTGGTAAATCGGAATTGCTTCCCATTATTATTCCTACTTGTGCCATAATTTTTCTATTTAAAGGATAGGACAAAGATAATTTTTTTGGTTTATCTTTGTAACATTATATAAAAAGCTTCGTCAAATTTTCACTAATCAACTAAAAAAATTGAATTATGAGTTTTATTAAATTATTTTTTATCGTTGCCATTGTATATGGTATTGTAGGTTTTATAACCAAATTTCAAAAAAACGGAACGAAGTTTCCTAATCATTTTATGGCACTTATTATTGGTTTGATAGGTGTTGCTTTATCGAGCCTTATTGTAAAAGTAGATGCACAGCAAGTAGGTGTAAAGGTTACTCCAACAGGAGTTGATACCGAAGAATTATTAACAGGATGGCATATTGTTGCGCCTTGGAGTACAGTATATAATATGGATAAAACTGTTTGGGTTTATACTTGTGCTGATGCTGCAAATGAAGGAGCAAAAGCTAATGCTGATGCTATTTGGGCTCCAACAAAAGACGGAATTAAAATGGGATTTGATGTTAGTGTTTCTTGGCGTATTATACCAGAAGAAGCTAGTTGGATTTATCAAAATGTTACCGATGAAACTGGAAAAAATGGAAGATATCATTGGTTAGAAGAAAATGTGATACGTGCTAAGTTAAAATCGGCTTTAGCTTTAACCGTTTCTAATTATTCGCCAATTGAAGTGTATTCTGTAAAACGTGAAGAAATTCAGAAACACGTTTTACAACGAATGCAAGAAGAAATTAAAACGTATAAAATTAGTATTAATCAGATTGATATTAGAGAAGTTTATTACAACAAAGAATACGAACAAGCCATAAATAATAAAAAATTAGCAGAACAAGAAGCTTTGCGTTTAATTGAAGTAACCAAACAAAAAGAAGAAAAATTATTGCAATCTAAAATTGATAAAGACATTGCTATTCAATATGCAGAAGGAGAAGCAAAAGCTTTACAAATTAAAGGAAATGCAATTAATAGAAATCCTAAAATTATTAAATTAGAATGGATTAATAAATGGGATGGACAATTACCAACCTATATGATGGGAAAAGATAATGGTATCATTTTAAATGTGAATAAGTAGAGTTGCTATTCAGTTAATTTTTTCAAAACAAAATCCTTATAAGTCCTGCTAATTGGTAGGGCTTTT